>DASYRY010000001.1:0-7590 GCA_036004025.1 Candidatus Polarisedimenticolia bacterium
CGCTCGTGACCAGGGGCGAGGGGTGGGGGGCGATGGCACGATTCGCCACGAAACAGACGGGCACGCTCAAGCGGCGGGAAGCGCGGAAGACGATGTCGCGAATCGCCTGAGGGCACGCATCGGCATCCATCCAAATCCGCACCGGTCGATCCTACCCCCTGCTCGAGTCCCAATCTCCCGTGGAGTCCTGCTCCTGGAGGCTGTGGTGCTCGTGCAGGATTCTCCACTTCCCCTCTTCCCGCTCGAGAACCAGGGTCGTGGCTCCCTCCAGGAGGTCCTTTCCGAGGGCCGACGTGAGCGTGATGTGGATCGGGATGACGACCAGGGCGTGGTCCGACCCCAGTGACAGAACCTCCATCGCCCCGGGAGACCACTTCCTCTGCTCTCCCTCGCCCGTCATCTTGTCCGTTTCGACGCGGATCGACTCCCACCCTCGAACGATCTCCCCGTCCATGGTCGACGTGACCTCCGGATTCCGGCTGAACATGTCCATGATGGCGGTCGGATCCGCATCGTTGAGGGCTTGAAAATAGGCTCGCACCGCCTCACGAACCTCGGCCGTCCTATCCACGGAGCGCAGGACGCAGCCGTGGAGGAGGAGCGCCAGGATCGTGAGGGCAGCCGATCGTGCGAAATGTCGCATAGGTCGCGCTCCTCGGGCGGTCGGAAGGCGTCCTCGGAGATTCAGGGTCGCTTCGTCGCCAGCCTCCTTCGCTTTGCGGAGGAAGGTCGTCTCGTCCGATGGCGTCGCGGTCCGGCCGGATCCACGGGTGTGGGCAGCTCGTGCCAGATCTCGACCTCGTATCCATCCAGGTCCTTGAAGAACATGTAGGGCTCTCCGGGGCAGAATTCTCCCCGGCTCAGAATCCTGCCTCCCGACTTCTCCACGCATCGCGCCGCCTTGTCGATGTCGCCCGGCTCGACGAGGCGGAATCCGAAATGCGCGATCCCACCGCTTCGGCCGATCTCCTTGCTTCCCCTTTCGAAGACCAGGACGTCCCGGCTGCCCGGCGTCTGCGCCTGGATGAAATCCGGCTGGCGGTATACCGCCACGACTCCGAGCACTTCCCGGTAGAACTGGAAGGAGCGCTCGGGGTCCCGGACCGAAAGCGCGAGGTGGGTCAGTCCATGAGTCTTGATCATCTCTGAGGCCCGCCGTAGGCGTCGATGGGCATGGCGAAGTGTAGCACCATCGTGTTTGACCCAGGGACACGCCCGCGATATTTTGTCCGCGCAATTCTTGACCGGCCGCGGGCGCGAGGCCCGCGCCTTTCCTGGAATATCGTGATTCCGGCGTCTCGATCTCCCGCCCTTGCGACGATTCGGACTCGATGATGCGGCGCGCTCCGGGCAAGCATGCGCTCGTCTTCGTCGCCATCACCGTCCTGCTCGACATCATCAGCTTCGGGCTCATCCTGCCGGTGCTTCCCGCCCTGCTGGTGGAGCTGACCGGGGAGAGCATGGGCCAGGCCGCGATCCGCGGCGGATGGCTCTCCTTCGTCTACGCGGTGATGCAGTTTCTCTGCGCGCCGGTGCTGGGAAACATCTCCGACCGCTTCGGCCGTCGCGTCGTGCTCCTGTTCGCCGTCGCCGCTCTCGGTCTCGACTTCCTCGTGATGGGCTTCGCTCCCACCTTTGGCTGGCTCTTCCTCGGCCGGCTGATCTCGGGGATCGCGGGGGCCTCCTTCACTCCCGCCTACGCCTACGTGGCGGACATCAGCCCGCCCGATCGGCGGGCGCAGAGCTTCGGCCTGCTCAGCGCCGCCTTCGGCGTGGGATTCATCCTGGGCCCCGCGCTCGGGGGCCTGCTCGGAGGGTTCGGATCGCGGATGCCCTTCTTCGTCGCGGCGGGATTGAGCCTCACGAATTTCGTGTACGGCCTGTTCGTGCTTCCGGAATCCCTTCCCCCGGAGAAGCGGCGGGCCTTCGACCTGAAGCGCGCCAATCCGCTCGGGACGCTTCTGCAGATGCGCCAGCATCCGATGCTGCTATCCATGTTCGGCGCGCTGTTCCTCTGGATGCTGGGGCACCAGGTCATGCCCACCACCTGGGCGTTTTATACGAAACTCCGCTTCGGCTGGTCCGCGGCCACCATCGGCGCGTCGCTGGCGCTCGCCGGGGCCGTGATGGCTCTCAGCCAGGCGACCCTCATGCGCCTGCTCGTGCCGCGCCTGGGGGAGCGGAGAGTGGCCTTGACGGGAATCGCCGTCGCAGGAGTCGGCTATGTGGGGTACACCTTCGCGACGCAGGGGTGGATGATGTTCGCATGGCTTCCTACCTGGCTTTTCGGCGCCCTCGTGATGCCTACCACCAATGCCTTCATGTCGCATCGGGTCCCTGCGGACGCCCAGGGAGAGCTGCAAGGCGCGGTGGCGAGCCTTTTCTCCCTCAGCTCGATCATCGGTCCCCCGATGATGACCCAGGTTTTCGGACGCTTCTCGAGCCCCTCGGCATCGCCTTACCTGCCGGGCGCTGCGTTCCTGGTGGCGGCCATGCTCACGGCGGTGTGCTTCGTGATCTATGGGTCCGCGTCTCGGGAGCGCGCTCCCGGGACGCGAGCCGTGGCGGCGGCTCCCTGAAGGAGAACGATCCCCCAACGCGGTTATGCATCCCGGAAGGAGTGGCGATGCGGGAGAGCTGGTTGCTGGTGCTCGGGTTCGCCGGACAGACGCTGTTCGCGGGAAGATTCCTGGTCCAGTGGTGGACCTCCGAGCGCGCCGGGAAGAGCGTCGTGCCCCTCTCGTTCTGGATGCTGAGCGTGGCCGGAGGGCTCCTGATGCTGGGCTACGCGATCCTGCGCCGGGATCCCGTGTTCATCCTCGGTCAGGCGGGAGGACTGCTCGTCTACGTCCGCAACCTCGTCCTGATTCGCCGCGCCATCCCGGCGCGACGCTGACGGCGAAGAGTCGTCATCTCTCCGCGGCGGCGCCTCGAAGAGCGTTCCGGGCGGACGAGTCACCGCGGATGCCAATTTGACAGGCCGGAGGCGCCGCCCGATAATGGCCTCTAATTGAGAATGCATCTCATTCTTCCACGGAGGAGAACCTTGGACGCCACGGGCCGGTTCGCGCAGTATCTGGCCAGCAACCACCTCAAGATGACCCGTGCCCGCCGCGCCATCCTCGAGGAAATCCTCTCCATCCACGGGCATTTCACCGCCGACGATCTGCTCGCCCACTTCCGCAGCCGCGGCCGGCTCGTCGCCCCGGCGACCCTCTACCGGACCCTGGCGCGGCTCGTGGAGGCCGGCCTGGTCCACCGGATCGACATGGCGAAAGGACAAGCGCGCTACGAGCCGATGTTCGGGCGGCACCATCACGATCACCTGATCTGCATCTCCTGCGGGAAGATCATCGAGTTCGAGAATCGCCAGATCGAGCGGATCCAGGACGAGGTCTGCCGCCGGAAGAAATTCAAGCTCGTCGAGCACACCCACCAGCTCCGCGGCCACTGCGCCGAGTGCGTGAGGCGCGAGCGCGCGCCGCGCCTCCCCGGGGCATCCTGAGGAGGTCATGTTCGAAGCGCTCGTCGTGACGCTCCGGGAGGGCGTGGAAGCCGCGCTCGTGACCGGCATCATCCTGGGATACCTCCGGAAGACGGGACGCGCGAATCTGGGCCGGGCGGTGTTCCACGGATTGGGCTGGGGCATCGCCGCCAGTATCGCCTGCGCCATCCTCTTCTCGCGCCTGGGCGTCACCGAAGAGGCCTACGAGGGGTGGCTCATGCTCCTCGGGTCGCTTTTCGTCGTCTCGATGGTCCTCTGGATGTGGCGTACCGCGAAGGGGCTCAAGCAGGAGATCGAGCACAGGGTGGAGACGATCGCGGCGCGCCCTTCCCGCGCCGTCTTTGCGGGACTGTTCACGCTCACCTTCCTGCTCATCCTGAGGGAAGGCGTGGAGACGGTCCTTTTCCTGGGCGCGGTGAACCTGACCACGGATGCGCTGCTGGCCTTCATCGGAGGGATGCTGGGGCTGGGGCTGGCCGTGGCGTTCGGCGTGGCCTTCGTGCGCGGCACGCTCAGGGTCGACCTGGGTCGCTTCTTCAAAGTGACGGAGATCGTGCTCCTGCTGCTCGCGGCGCAGCTCTTCCTCGGCGGGCTGCACGAGTTCGGCGAGCGGGGCAGCCTTCCGGTGGGTCGTGAGGAGATGCGCATCATCGGACCGATCGTCAAGAACGACGCCCTGATCCTCGCGTCGCTGCTGGCCCTGCCCCTCATCGTCCTGCTGGTCCCGGGGCGCGAGCAGCGCCGGAAACTCAGCGCCGCGAACGCTCTGGAAGGACCCCAGCGGCGCCTCGCGCTGGCCCGGCTGAGGCGCGAGGCGATCTGGCGCAGGCTCTTCGCCGTGGCAGGGACTCTCGTCATTGCGTCGCTCACCGTGTCGTACGCCTTCTCCCGGCTTCCCCAGGCGATCGACCCTCCGACCCTGCTGCGCGCGGAAGCGAATGGCGATGTGCGCCTGCCGAAGTCGGGTCTGGACGATTCCCACCTGCACCGTTTCGGCGTCTCGCTCGAAGGGACCGTGGTTCGTTTCATCGTGATCCAGGCCCACGATCATCTGCTCCCCGTTCTCGACGCCTGCCAGGTCTGCGGCGCCTCCGGCTACGTCGAGATGCGCGGGCGCCTGGTCTGCCTTGCATGCGCCGCGGACATCAACCGGGAGACCCTTGGCACGGAGGGAGGTTGCAATCCGATTCCCCTTCCCTACCGGGACGAGGGAGACACGCTCGTCGTGAGCCTGTCCGATCTGCGCCCGCGCGTCGAGCTATTCCGGGCCGTTCGCTCCGCCACCGTCGCGGCCCCCACCCGCTGACGCGGGAGATCCCATGTTCCTGAGGATCCTGAGAGACTCTCTCCTCCGGCAGAAGCGGCGCAAGATCGTCGTGCTGGCCGCCGTGTCGCTGGGGACGACCGCGGCGGCGTCCCTGGCAAATGTGGCGCTGGACGTCGGAGACAGAATGAGCCGGGAGCTGAAGGCTTTCGGCGCGAATCTTCTGGTCCTGCCGGCGCAGGGAGGCGGTCGGGTGAGCGTGGCGGGAGAGAACGTCACGCAGTGGCGGCTCCCCTCATACCTTTCCGCCGAAGGAATCCTCAAGGTGAAGGACAATTTCTGGAAGAACAACGTCCTCGACTTCGCGCCGATCCTGGAGGCGCCGGTGAGGGCCGGGGGGCGTACGGTGCCGCTGATCGGCACCTGGTTCGAGCGGGCCGAGCATCTCAAATCGGGCGAGCGCTTCGTCACGGGCCTCAAGAGCCTGAACCCGGGCTGGAGGGTGGAGGGGCGCTGGCCCGACGACGCGACTCCCGGAGGAATGCAGGAGACTCCGCCGGCTCTCGTCGGCTCTCTCCTCGCGGCTCGCCTCGACGTCACCGCAGGATCGCGGCTGGAAGTGGCAGGCGAGGGGGGACGAGCGACGATCGTCGTGACCGGCGTTCTTCACAGCGGCGGGAGCGAGGAGAGCGCGATCCTGGTGCCTCTGGAGGCCGCCTGGCGCATCACCCGTCGGCCCGGCAGGGTCTCGCGGATTCCCGTGAGCGCTCTCACGACCCCGGAGAACGCGTTCTACGAACGCCTCGGCAGCAATCCTCGCAAGATTCCGCCGAGCGAGTTCGAGAAGTGGTCCTGCACGCCTTTTCCCTCCTCGATCGCCTACGAGCTGCAGAGCGCCGTGCCTGGCTCCCGCGTGCAGGTCGTTCGGCGGGTCGCGGACTCCGAAGGCAGAATCCTTCGCCGCATCTCCTCCTTCACGCTGCTCCTGGTGATCCTTGCGGGGCTCGGCGCGGCGCTGGCGGTCACCAGCGCGCTGACGGCGAGCGTCCTTGAGCGCCGGCTGGAATTCGGGCTTCTCAAGGCGCTGGGCGCGGGGAATCCTTCCGTCATCGCGCTGCTGCTCGCGGAAGCGGGGATTCTGGGACTCGCGGGAGGGCTTGTCGGCGGAGTCGCCGGCGCCCTTCTCTCCCGCTGGCTGTCCTTTTCCTTGTTCGGCGCCGCCTCCTCCGTGCGTCCTCTCTCCTTTCCCCTCGCGGAGGCCGCCGCACTGATCATCACTCTGCTCGGCTCGGTGATTCCGGCCCGCAGGCTTCTCCGGCTGCGCCCTTCCGAGATGCTTCGTGGCCTCTAGACCCCTGGCGACGGACCCGCGGCGCCTTCGGACTTCGGCCCGATTCCTGCTGCGCTCCCTCTCCCTGAGGCACTCGACCTTCCTGGTCGCGCTGCTGGCGGTGACCGTGGCGGCCACCCTTGCGGCGTCCCTGCTCGGATTGCAGGCCGACCTTCGCAACAAGCTGTCCGCGGAGATGAGGGGCTTCGGCCCGAACCTCATCATCACCCCCGCGCCGGGAGCGGTCGGAGCGCTGCTGGACGAGGAGGAGGTACGGCGCGTGGAGCCCTTGCTGCGTCGGGCGGGCATGGCGCCGGGCGCGGGCCCTTCCGGAATCCTGCTCGCCGCCGGGCGCGCTCGTGAGCGCGCTCCTGCCGCGGCGTGGGAGAATGCGACGATCGTGGGAGCCGACCTTCGCGACCTGGCCCGCTTGAATCCGTCGTGGAGGCTCGAGGGGCGATGGCCTGATGGCGATTCCGGCTGCGTGGCAGGAGGATCCCTCGCCGGCAAGCTGGAAGCGAAGAACGGCAGCTTCCTCGACCTGGAAATCGGCTCCGTCTCCTTCGACTGCAAGCTCACCGGGACGCTGATCACCGGCGAGTCGGAGGAGGAGGAAATCCTCGTTCCTCTCGCACGACTCCAGAAGGCGATCGCGCTACCGGGACGCGTGTCGCTCGCAACGCTCTGGGTCGAGGGGAATCCCCCGACGGCCAAGCGCGCTGCGCGAGTCATCGAGAAGGCGATTCACGGGTCGCAGGCCCGGGTCGTCTGGCAGGTCGCGGCTGCCCAGGGAGAGCTTCTGGGAAAACTCGAAAGACTGGCGGTCTCGCTCTCGCTCACCGTCTTCCTGCTCTGCGGCTTGTGCGTTATGACGACCCTCTTGTCGCTCGTCCTCGAGCGCGAGCCCGAGATCGGACTGATGCGCTCCCTGGGGGCGGGCGACGGGGAGATCCTGGCCATGTTCCTCGGCGAGGTGACCCTGCTCGGCGTGCTGGGCGCTGGATTGGGGCTGGGGTTGGGGTTGGGCGCGGCGAGACTCGTGGGCCACCATCTGTTCGAGACCCGGGTCGTCCCTCGCCTCGAGATCGTTCCTCCCGTGCTGGCGGTGTCCCTGATCATCTGCTGGCTTTCGGTGCTGTTGCCGCTGAAGCGCGCGCTCGCCATCCGGCCGGCGGACGCGCTGCGGGGAAACTGATGTCTTTCGTCGTCGTGGATCGGGTCACCCGCCTCTACGACCGGCAAGTGAAGGCTCTCGATCAGGTGAGCCTGGAGATCCCCGCGGGCGAGTGGCTGGCCGTGATGGGCCCGTCCGGATCCGGGAAGACGACACTGCTCAACCTGATGGGCGGTCTGGACGCCCCGGATGAAGGGCGGATCGTGGTCGACGGGCAGGACCTGGCGGCCCTCGGACGACACGGACGGATCCGCTACCGGCGCGAGTCGGTGGGACTCGTGTTCCAGCAGTTCCACCTCATCCCTTACCTCACCGCG
>DASYRY010000002.1:0-4741 GCA_036004025.1 Candidatus Polarisedimenticolia bacterium
CGCTGGAGGAGCGGCGCGTCGGCCTGGTGTGCCTCGCCGGCTACCTGCGGCTCGTGAGCCGCGCCTTCGTCGCGCACTTCGCGGGCCGGCTCCTCAACATCCACCCCTCGCTCCTGCCGGCCTTCCCGGGCCTGCATCCGCAGCGCCAGGCCCTCGAGCACGGGGCCCGGGTCTCCGGGGCCACCGTGCACTTCGTGGACGAAGGCGTGGACACCGGCCCCATCGTGCTGCAAAGCGTGGTCCCGATCGAGCCCGATGACACGCCGGGATCGCTGGCGGAGAGAATTCTTGAGCAGGAGCACAGGATCTATCCCGAGGCGGTGACCCTGTTCTTCCAGGAGAGGCTCAGGATCGAGGGCAGGCGCGTCCGGATCATTCCTCCGCCGAGATCCGTCAACTAAGGGAGACGGCTTTTGTCTGCGTGCGGACGGCTTCACCCGCGAGCGTGTCGGGACGTGACAGGGAGTTCCCCGTCGCGGGGGGAAGGCGAGGGCACGGGGATTGCTGGGACCTACGGAGGAGAGCCCTCCGGAGGTCTGTATGGATACCCCTGAAACGAATCGTCCCCATCTCGTTCCCGTCCGCACCGGAAAGCTCCGGGACCTCGAGCCGGCCATCGCCCGGCCACGGGAGAAACTGCTCAAGTACGGCTCGCGAGCGCTGACCAACACGGAGCTTCTAGCCGTGCTGCTCGGAAGCGGCGTCGAGGGAGGAAACGTGCTGCAGGTGGCGGAAGATCTCATGCGGCGGCATGGCGCCGAAGCGCTTCCAGGCCTGAGCCTGGAAGCCTGGCGGTCGAGCCGCGGAATCGGGATCGTGAAGGCGTGCCAGCTTACCGCGGCCTTCGAGCTCGCGCGCCGGATCCTGGTCCGGTCCGAGGGAGAATTCCGCGTCGGATCGCCGAGGGAAGCCTACGACCTGGTGCGCGATCTGAAAAGAGCACGAAAGGAGCATCTGGTGGCCCTGTATTTGGACGCTCAGAACTTCCTGATTCGGCGCGAGACGATCACCATCGGCTCGCTCAACACGACTCGGACGCACCCCCGCGAGATCCTGCAGCCGGCGATCCTTCACTCGGCTCTCTCCTTCGTCCTGGTGCACAACCATCCCAGCGGCAGCCTGGAGCCCAGTCGCGACGACCTCGACTTCACTCGCAGCATCGCGCGCGCGGCCGATCTCATGGGGGTCACGCTGGCGGATCACCTGATCGTCAGCCCGCGAGGCTATGTCAGCCTTAAGGAGCGAGGAGCGCTGTGAGCTTTCTTCCCGCCGTCGAGCAGATGGAAATCCTCCGCAAGGGCGCGGTGGAAATCCTCCGGGAAGAGGAGCTCGAGGCGAAGCTGCAGCGATCCCGCGACCAGGGGAAGCCGCTCGCGGTGAAGGTGGGCTTCGACCCCTCGGCGCCCGACATCCACCTCGGCCATACCGTGGTCATGCGGAAGATGAAGCATTTCCAGGATCTGGGGCACGATGTTGTTTTCGTCATCGGGGATTTCACCGGCATGATCGGAGACCCGACGGGAGTGTCGAAGACCCGGCCAGCGCTCACCCGGGAGCAGATCGAGGCCAATGCTCGGACCTACCGCGAGCAGGTCTTCAAGATCCTGCATCCGGAGAAGACCCGCGTGGAGTTCAACAGCAGATGGCTGGGAAGCCTCACGTCCTACGATTGGATCAGGCTCGCCTCGAAGTACACCGTGGCCCGGATCCTGGAGCGCGACGATTTCACCCAGCGCTTCCGGGCGAGCCAGCCGATCGGCATCCACGAGTTTCTCTACCCGCTGGCGCAGGCCTACGATTCCGTCGCGCTGAAGGCCGACGTGGAGATGGGCGGGACGGATCAGAAGTTCAATCTCCTGGTGGGACGGGAGATCATGCGGGAGTTTCAGATGGAGCCTCAGGTGGTGCTCACCATGCCGCTTCTGGTGGGAACCGACGGTGTCGAGAAGATGAGCAAGTCCCTGGGGAATTACATCGGGATCGACGAGCCGCCTCGCGAGATCTTCGGCAAGATCCTCTCCATTACCGACGAGCTGATGTGGCGCTACTACGAGCTCTGCACGGACCTCAGCTTGGAGGCGATCGCACGGATGAAGGGCGACGTCGCACAGGGGAGTCTCCACCCCAAGAAGGCCAAGGTGGAGCTCGCCAAGCGCGTCATCTCCGATTTCCATCCGGCCGGAGCCGCCGACGCCGCCGAAGCGGAGTTCGAGAAGATCTTCGTGTCGCACGAAGCCCCGGAGCAGATCGAGGAGGTGACCCTTCCCTGCGAGACGAAGCCGATATGGTTCCCGAAGCTCCTGGTCAAGCTGGGACTCGCGAAGTCGCATGGCGAGGCGACGCGTCTCATCGGGCAAGGGGGCGTGACGCTGAACGGAGACCGTGTGGGATCGGGCGATCTTGAATTGAAGGCCGACGCGCCCGCGGAGCACCTGATCAAGGTCGGCAAGCGTCGTTTCCTTCGAGTCCGGTTCCGGTAGAGCCGCCCCGTGAGCCCGGCCCATCTTCTGCTCCTTGCCTCGGTGCTCCCCATGGTCCTCACGCCGGTGGCCCCGCCGGTGCCTTCCGCGAAGGTGCGGGATTTGTACTCCGCGGACGGACGCATGCGCGGGGTCTGCTTCGTCGCGGGCAGGCGGCTCGACGAGCGGGCCTTCCTTCCCCTGGTTCGGGCGAACGTGGAGTGGATTTCCCAGACTCCGTTCGGCTGGATGCAAGGCGCGGACTCGCCCGGGATCCGGCTCGCACCTCAGGGGGGCGTCCTCTGGGGTGAGACCGACGAGGGACTCGCCGCCACCGCGCGCCTGGCCCGCGCGTTCGGGATCCGGACCCTGCTGAAGCCTCACCTCTGGATTGCCGGATGGCACGACACCGTGTGGACGGGCGACATCAAGATGAACGGCGAAGAAGGCTGGAAGGCCTGGTTCGAGTCCTATCGGCGGTTCATCCTGCATTATGCCGCGCTGGCGGAAAAGGAACGGATGGAGGCTCTCGCGGTGGGGACGGAGCTGCAGGGAGCGACCCTCGGCCATGAGAAGGAATGGCGGGAGATCATCCTGGAGGTGCGTGAGGTCTATCATGGGAAGCTGACCTATGCCGCGAACTGGGATCATGAGTTCGAGTCGCTTCCCTTCTGGGACGCGCTGGATTTTGCCGGCATCCAGGCCTACTTCCCACTCTCCGAGCTAAGCGACCCCTCACGGCAAGAGCTGTTGGCTGGCTGGAAGAAGTGGCTGCCGATTCTGCAAAGGGTCTCGGCGACCAGCCACCGTCCGGTGGTCTTCACCGAGATCGGATACAAGAGCTCCGATCGCGCCTCCGTGGAACCCTGGCTCTGGAGCACCCGGGATCGAGTCAACCTCGAGCAACAGGCCCGGTGCTACGAGTCGATGTTCCGCTCCGTCTGGAGCAAGCCCTGGCTCAAAGGCGTGTATGTTTGGAAGTGGTTCCCCAACCTCGACACGGGCCGGAGCGCTCAGGACAACAACTTCACCCCCCAGGGGAAGCCGGCGGAGAAGATCCTGGAGCGCTGGTACTCGAGTATCGAGGCCCCGGCCGTCGTCCCCGGGCGCCGGGCTCCGGATTCCCCTTGAGAGGCGCGCCCTCGGTGTCCCGGATCGATCGATTGGAATGCTCTGCTTGTGGAAAGACGCGCCCGGCCCATGAGCCGGCGGGACTGTGTGAGTGTTCCGCGCCGCTTCTGGTGATCTACCGGATCTCGGGGGATCTGCCGCGGGAGATTCTCAAGGATCGCCCTTTCGACATGTGGCGGTACCGGGAGATGCTTCCGCCGGCGGAGCCGGTGACGCTCGGCGAGGGCGGCACCCCCCTTGTCGCCGCGCGGCGGATGGCGCGCGAGCTCGGGATGGAGCAGCTCTGGATCAAGGAAGAGGGGTGCAATCCTACCGGCTCCTTCAAGGCTCGCGGGATGGCCGCGGCGGTCACCATGGCGCGGCACTTCGGCGTGCGGGCGCTGGCGATTCCCTCGGCGGGGAACGCGGGGTCGGCGCTGGCCGCCTACGGCGCCGCCGCCGGGATCCCGGTTCACGTTTTCCTGCCGAGCGACACGCCGGCGATTTTCTTCGCAGAAGCCCGCTCCTTCGGAGCGCAGGTCCATGCGGTGGAAGGGACCATTCGGGACTGCGCGCGGGCGCTGCGCGAACGTGGGGAAGGTCGAGGGTGGTTCGACGTCTCGACGCTCAAGGAGCCTTACCGGATCGAGGGCAAGAAAACACTCGGGTACGAGATTGCGGAGCAGTCGGACTGGAGCCTTCCCGAGTGGATTCTCTACCCCACGGGGGGCGGTACCGGCCTCGTCGGCATGGTGAAGGCCTTCGACGAGATGGAAGCCCTGGGCTGGATCGGTCCCGCCAGGCCCCGGATGGTGGCGGTGCAGGCGGCGGGATGCGCTCCCATCGTCAGGGCGTTCGAGAAGGGAGCCACTGCGGCCGAGCCGTGGGAGGATCCGCGAACCCGCGCCTGGGGCTTGCGGGTGCCTGCTCCGATCGGCGATCGCCTGATTCTGAGCGGAATCCGCAGAACGGTGGGGAGGGCGGTGGCCGTCTCGGAGGCGCAGATGGCGGAGGGCGCCGAATCCATGGCACGGCTCGAGGGAATTCTCGCCTGTCCCGAAGGGGGGGCCACTCTGGCGGCGCTGCGCCGGCTCCTCGAGCAGGGCGTCATCCTGCCGAGCCACCGGACGGTGCTCTTCAACACCGGAACCGGGCTCAAGTACCTTGACAAT
>DASYRY010000003.1:0-4469 GCA_036004025.1 Candidatus Polarisedimenticolia bacterium
GGGGCGAAGGGGTCAACTTGCGCCTGTGCGCTGACCGCGCCGATGAGGAACGCTCCCACCGCGATGAAAAGAACCAAAGAAACGGGACTACATCGATGCTTGATCATCTTCCCTCCTTACGTTTTCGAAACGTTTCCGATACTGCTTCTCCCCACCCTCCAGGGTCTCCGGGCAATACGGCGACGCTATGTCGGGAGAGGTCGGACGGCTATCCGCCCTTGGTAGGGGTTTCGAGTGAGAAAAGGGCCTAAGGCTTTAGTCGAGGGTCTTGGTTTGCCTTTGTCCTACACGTTCGAAAGAAGTTGCGCTGTGCTGGACCTAAGACCTCGGTTGACGACTTTGAGACAGCATGCCGAGCGCAACCCGGCTATCGAGCTTCAGCTTGCGGAAAATGTTGTTCAGATGGGCCTTCACCGTCTTTTCGCTGATCTTCAAGCGGAGAGCGATCTCCTTGTTCCGAAGGTCGCGGCCGACACCCTCCATGATCTGCCGTTCACGATTCGTCAAAAGGCGATTCGAGCGCGACAGTTCATCCAGGGAATCCGTCGAATGCTCCGAGATCCAGGCGGCAGTTCGGCGGCTCCTCCAGACTTGTCCTGCAGCAACCGCCTTGATCGCTTGGACGAGAGTCTCCAAATCGGAACCCTTCTCGATGATTCCGCAGGCTCCGGCGCGCAGCGCCTCTTCGGCGGACTCTTCCTCTGCCCACGTCGCCATGATGAGGATCCGGGTCGCGGGCGCGGCTTTGCGCAGGCGTCGAATCACGCTTTCCGGGTTCGAGCCCAGAGCTTCGGCGTCGAGCAACAGGACTCGAGGTCGAAGTTTCAGGGCGAGAGCAACTTCTGCGTGACCGTTCGAAACGACGCGCAAGCCCGGCCGCGCGTTCAAGGCTCGCGACAGGACGTCCCGGAAAAGAGGCGGCTCCGCGGCGATCGCAACCTCGATCGGGTGCGCGCCGGCCGGCTCCTCGAACCGCGAGCTGCCGAGCGCCCTCGCCGGATGAAGCGCAGCGTCTCTCATCGTCTGGCGAGCAGAGCCGTGAAGACGACCTCAGAACAATAGGGTGATTCCCTCATTTTCGGAATGATATCCCCTCAGTTTCCAGAGTCTTGCTCCCTGCAGCAGTCAGGCGGGCAACCCTCGTGAGCCGACGGTCCCGAGATTCGGAGTTTTGGAGACCGTGACGAAACGACCGAAAACGGAAGGCACGGCCGAGTGGCCGGGCCCTTTTTTCCGGTTACGGTCTACTTTCCCGGCCAATCCTTTCGCGCGCAAAGCATCGCGAGGAGCGAATCGGCGGAAGGTTCGCGTCCGTTTCGAAACACCAAAGCGAATGGACGCGTCGGTTTCCGCTAGCTTGGCTTCTCCGCAGGCTTTTTTTCTGCGGGTTTTTCTCTTCCGGCTTCTTCTCTTCCGCCTTTTTTCTCTTCCGGCTTGGCCGGGGCGGCGAGAAGCTTATCGATCTCGGCCTTGAATGCCGTATACGGCTGCGCGCCGACTAGGCGAGTCCAGAGTCTTGATCTTCGTGCTGCCCGTGGTCGGTGTACGCCAGGAAGAAGGCCACCCCTATTAGTGAACCGTCGGGATCGTCAGGGCCGAGACGAGGCAAACTCCAACTATTCACACAGTTCAGATCGTAGACGAAGCCGGTTGCCATTGACGCGGTCGCCATCGGCGGTCTATCTTCCAGACATGCGCAGACTGAGGATGTTGCTCGTCGTTTCCTTCGTGGCGCTGCCTCTTGCGGCGGCCGCTCAGACGTTGCAGTGGGTCGTGCGTGATCGCGATGGAAGGCTCGTTGGCCCGGTGCTGCTGCAGAGCGCCGGCGGGGCTGGCCCCGACAGGCTCACCGACGACTCGCTGCTGTGGGTCGCGCGGCGCATCCCCGGGGGATGGCTCCGGATCCCCGTGACCGAGAGCACCGTCTGGGCGACCAACCAATTCCCCTTCCTCTATGAGGCCCAAGACTGCAGCGGCCCTGCGTTGCTCGAGGCGCCGAAGGACGAGGTGCTCGCGACGGTCATCTTCGACACCGACGTCTATTGGTCAGCGGGGCCCGCGGAGAGTCACGTCATCAGGGCGAAAGGGATCCTCGTCCGCGACCCTGACAAGTGTCAGGGCGCACTCCTCGAGTCGGGGTTGTGCTGCTCCACCCTCGGGGACGAGGAAACGCATGTTGCTGCCGAGGTCTCGGGGGCGAGAGTAGCGGACCTGCATCTCCGACCGCCGTTCCGTCTCGAGCGGGTCGCACCGTCGAGCGAGTAGTCACGGAGCGAGGCGGGCTCGGCCGAGCGTGGTCCGGCCGGGCGCTCAGCGGGGCGGATCCGCGGCGCAGCGGAACCCGAAGTCTCCTTCGCGGTAGCCGATGTAGGCAAAATTACGGCTCGAGGCGCTCAGTACTGTCGGGCGGCTGTCCCACGAGCCTCCCTTCACCACGCGTGCCCGGCCGGTCTTTGGACCCGCGGGGTCCTTCTGCGGGCTCGCCTTGAAATAGTCGGGATCCCACCAATCCTCGCAAAACTCCCACATGTTTCCGCCGGTATCCAGCAGGCCATAGGGGCTGGCGCCGGCCGGACGAATTCCGACCGCGTCGTTGCCTTCCTGACCCCAGTTGCGGCGGAACACTCCCCGCTCGGGGCTCGGCGGCTCGCTTCCCCATGGCCACATGCGGCCGTCGGTTCCACGTGTCGCCTTCTCCCTTTCGGCCTCGGTCGGAAGCCGGCCGCCCGCCCACTCACAATAGGCCTTTGCCTCGTCCCACCTCACAAAAGCCACAGGGAAGTCGTCATGGACGCCCCAATAGGGATCGGGTGGAAGCGGACGCCCGGTGGCGGCCGCAAAGCGCTTGAAGCGACCCACCGTCAAAGGGAGCTTGTCCATGAGGAAAGAAGAAACGTAAACGGTGTGAGGCAGGGGCGCACCCTCGGTCTCGAGATTCCCCATCAGGAACTCGCCTTGCGGGATCTGGACCATGATCGCTCCGTCGCGCACTCGCCGGTACTCCTGAAAGCCCCCCGGGTTCTTGCCGGTGGGCGTGAGGGAGGGCAGAGGCGGAGAGCCACCGCCCGCAGCACTCGGTACCACCAGAACGGTCCTCCGCTTCACCACCGACACAGTACGAGACACGGCGGGCCCGGACTTGCCGCGGACGCGGACCTCCCGCTGCCCCACCGGAGCGCTTGAAAGCAAAAGGCTTCCGTCGACCCCGGCACGGCCGGCGACTCCACCGTCCAGAACGATCTCCGAGCCCGGAGCTGCTTCCACGACCGAGAGAGCGCCGTATTCGGTGGCCCCATCGCGACCGGCCCACCCTGCCCGGATGCGGAGGAGAACCTCATGGACGCCCAGGGCCTCGCGTCCGCGAGCGTCCACCGCAAAGGGCACGAGATACTCCTCTCCCGGTTCGAGCCGGGTGAAGCGACGGTCTTTCGCACGATCGCTGTAGAGCGGTTTGCCGTCCGGAGAGAACCCCGAGAGCTGCCGTGAGCTGATCGTGAGTGAAATCTGGATCGCCCCGACGGGTCCGGGGTCCATGGCCCCGGAGTCCCATCCCAGATCCGCCGAGACCTCATTGACCAGAAGTGGAGCGGGGATCGCTTCCGACGGCACCGAGTTGCCAGGAAAAGCCCCGGCTCCACAGCGACCGACCGCACGGCGGTAGGTATCCCGACCCGGTCTTGTGGAAGGTCTGGCCTCTGAAGATCCGGCCTCACCCAGCGTGCTCCAGGAAACGAAGGCGAGCGGGGAACTCGGACTCTTGACCTGGACGACCTCGCAGGACTCGGCAGGTCCGCTCTTGGAGTTTGCGAGGGTCTCGACGCGCACTTCCATGCGCTTGGTGGCCGGGGAATCCTCCCGCGGCTCTGACGCCTGGGCACGGAAAAGCGGCGCCATGACCATCAACCCAAGGATTGCTGCCGACTTCACTTCGACTCCGGCCTCAGGTCATCCTGAACGCACCGGAAGCCCTGCCTGGGACCGGGCCAGGTCGGATCGATTCCTTGTCGAGATGTCACGCGAACCAGGGGGGACGCGTACATCCAATCGCCACCGCGCAACACGCGTCTTGTCCCGGCTTCGGGTCCCGTCGGATTTTCGACCGGGCTCTTCGCGTCGTACGCTTCCTCGTACCAATCCGAACACCACTCCGAGACACTTCCCGCGAGATCGAGGACTCCATAGGGACCGACACAGTCGGGGTACGCACCCGCTGCAGTCGGCGCGTGGGGGCCGCCATCTCTCGTATTGCAGCGCCAGGGATCCCAGGTGTTACCCCAGGGGTATTGCCGCGAGTCGTCGCCCCGGGCCGCACGCTCCCATTCCGCCTCCGTCGGGAGCCGGCCTCCCGCCCAGTCACAGAAGGCGCGGGCCTCGTCCCAGGTCACGCTGGACGCCGGCAAGGCCTCGGGCATCCCCCACAGCGGGGACTTCGGAGGAGGCCGGGTCGACGCAGCCTGGAAGCGCTTGTA
>DASYRY010000004.1:0-3336 GCA_036004025.1 Candidatus Polarisedimenticolia bacterium
AGCTGCACATGCTCAAGGACTACAAGACGCGGGTCACCGGCAACTACGAGCTGCTCCGGGCGCTGCTCGAAGTCGTGAACCGGGACGCGGACAAGCTGATCCGGCTCAACCGGGAGGCCGACGAGGCGACCATCGCGCAGGGGCGGATGGCTTCCGGCCGCAGCCCGTTTCCCATTCGCCTCGAGGCGGCCGAGGAGACGGTCCCCGTGGCTTATCGCAGCTTCGGGTTCGAGCGGGTGTTGAGCGACGTCTCGGGAGGCATCTGGATCCGATACAACACCTCGCCGCGGGAGCTCACCGTGCCCCGGACCTCCGCCATCAAGGTCGCGAAGAGCGTCGTTCCGCCTCTCGCCTATCTCATTCCCGCTCCCTGGACCTCGGTCATCTCGGTTCTGGAAGCGCATGGGATCAAGGTGCGCCGCACCACCCGCCCCTGGATGGGAGAGGTGGACACCTACCGCTGCGAGGGAGTCAAGTGGCAGGCGCAGTCGTTCGAGGGACGCCAGGCGCCGATCATCCCCGTACCGACAGGGGACTCCCCTCAGGGAGGCTGCGTCCCCGTGCGCGAGCCGCTCAGCTTTCCGAGAGGATCGGCGCTGGTGCCGCTCGACCAGCGCGCCGCGCGCGTGGCGATCCATTTCCTCGAGCCCGAGGCGCCCGACTCGGCGGTGGCGTGGGGCTTTTTCAATGCCGTCTTCGAGCAGAAGGAATATGCGGAGAGCTACGTGATGGAGAAGCTGGCGCGGGAGATGATGGAGAAGGATCCCAAGCTGAGGGAGGAATTCGAAAGAAAGGTCGCGGGAGAGAAGGAGTTCGCCGCGGATCCGCAGGCGCGCCTCCAGTTCTTCTACCGGCGATCTCCCTGGTGGGACTCCCGCATGGGACTCTACCCCGTGGGCCGCCTCGAGTCGACGGAAGGCATTCCTCTGGCGCCGTGAGCCGCCCGCCCACCTACTGGCTCGCGCGATTCCTGATCTTGAGGCTTCTGGGCTTCGTCTATGGCGTCGCCTTCTTGTGCGCGGCGAAGCAGATCGTGCCACTGATCGGAAGCCGAGGACTCCTGCCCCTGAGCCTGTATCTCGGCCGCATCCAGTCGACCTTCGGGGGGTGGCTCGAGGGCTTCCTGCAGTTTCCGAGCCTGTTCTGGATCGACTCCTCCGACGCCTTCCTCCTGGCCCTGGCATGGACGGGAGTGGGGCTCTCCCTCGTGGTGATGGCCGGTTACGCCAATGCCCTGCTCATGGCGCTGCTCTGGGCGTTCTACATGTCGTTCGTGCACGTGGGGCAGGACTGGTACGGGTACGGCTGGGAGATCCAGCTTCTCGAGACGGGCTTTCTCGGCATTTTTCTCTGCCCGCTCCTGGATGGGCGCCCCTTTCCGCGCCGGCCCCCGCCTGCGCCGGTCCTCGTCCTCCTTCGCTGGCTCATCTTCCGGATCATGCTGGGCGCGGGGCTCATCAAGCTCCGGGGAGATCCGTGCTGGCGCGATTTGACCTGCCTGGAGCATCATTACGAGACCCAGCCCATTCCCAATCCTCTGAGCCGCACGCTGCACTTCATGCCGCGATGGTTCCACAAGGCGGGGGTCCTCTTCAATCACCTTGCGGAGCTGGTCGCCCCCTGGTTCGTCTTCGGTCCTCGCCTGGCGCGACACGTCGCCGGCGCGATTCTCGCCTCCTTTCAGATCTTCCTGATCTTCAGCGGCAATCTCTCGTTCCTGAATCATCTGACCCTGGTTCCCATCCTCGCTTGTTTCGACGATCAGCTCCTGGAGCGGGTCCTGCCGCGGCGTCTCGCGGCGCGGGCCTCACGGGCGCGAGCGGAAGCGGTACCTTCCCGAGCTCAGGCGGGATTGGCGATCGGCCTGGCGATCACGGTGGCCGCGCTGAGCATCTATCCGGTGGGGAATCTCCTGTCCGGGAGGCAGGCCATGAATGCATCGTTCAACCGGCTCGAGCTGGTGAACACCTACGGGGCCTTCGGCAGCGTCGGAAAGATCCGTCATGAAATCATCTTCGAGGGCACCTCCGACGCCACCCTGGAGCAGGCCCGCTGGCGAGAGTACGAGTTCGTCTGCAAGCCGGGAGATCCGCGGCGACGCCCATGCGTCGTCGCTCCCTACCAGCCGCGTCTCGATTGGCAGATCTGGTTTGCGGCCATGTCCAGTCCGGTTCGCTATCCCTGGACCCTCCACCTGATCGCCAAGCTCCTTCGGAGCGATCCCTCGGCGCTCGCGCTGCTGGAGGGGAATCCTTTTCCGGACGCGCCGCCCCGATACATCCGGGCGGTCCTGTACCGCTATCGATTCGCTCCCCCCGGCAATCCGACAGGGGTCTGGTGGGAGCGCGAGCCGCTGGGGATCTGGATTCCTCCCCTGTCGGCGCACGATCCTCGGCTCGAGGCATTTCTCGAGGCGCAAGGATGGTCCGTCCAGGATCCGTGAGGATGCCGGGGAGGGCGTCTCCGGCGCGCGTTGACACGGCGGCGGAGATCGAAGAAGGATAGGCCCCGCTCGCGAGGGAAAGAGGACGCAGGCATGGCTCCGATGGTCAGGAACAAGCCGCCAGCGGCGAAGAGAAGCAGGAGGCTAGCGGACCTCATGGCGATGAGGTTCGCCGGCGCGGGTCGAGAATGAGTCCCCTCGAAGCCTCTCCTCCGCGGGAAACCTCGCGCCTGCTGGATCTCCGGGATTGCGAGCGGCAGGAGTTCAAGGAAATCCACTCGGAGATGATGCAGATCGCACTCGAATTACAGCCGGCGTGGTTCCGTCCTTTCCTCTTGAGGAGCGCAAATCTGCGGAGCATGACCGGCTATGGTCATTGGTCTCGCTCGTGGGAGTATCCCTGGGCGGTGCGGGCCGCCGAGCTGAGCGGCGATCCCGTCCGGATGGTGGACGTGGGAGGGGGGGGAAGCGCTTTCGCGTTCTACCTGGCCCGGCGCGGCCACCAGTGCGTGGTCGCGGATCCGTCCCTCAACGAAGGGATCGGGTGCGTTTACGATCGGCAGCGGACCGTCTATCAAAACGCACGCTCAATGACCAAGCGAGTGCTGTTTCGCGCTGCGGGAATCCATTCGGTCTGGGGGCTGCCGGATCCGCGGCGCGCCGCCGCGGTGACCTTCGTGCCCCATCTCGCCGACGATCTCAAGTTTTCCGACGGGCACTTCCATCGTGTCTTCTGCCTCTCGGTCATCGAGCACGTGCCTCGCGAGCTCTGGGCAGGCTGCGTGCGGGAGTTCGAGAGAGTGCTCGCTCCTGGCGGCCGGCTCGTCATCACCCAAGACATGACGACTTCGGAGGCGAATGAGGAGGTCTACCGTTCGCTGCTCGCCGCCTGC
>DASYRY010000005.1:0-4735 GCA_036004025.1 Candidatus Polarisedimenticolia bacterium
ACTGCCGGTCGAACTCGTCGGGCTCCACGCCGAAGGCTTCCTTGATCGGCTTGTCCAGATTGTTGGTGAGCAGGACTTTGCGATACTCCCAGAGGAAGTTGCGGATCCCTTCCGGACCGTACTTGTCGCCGATGTAGTCGAAGGCGGCCTGGCCGAATCGGTAGGTCAGGAAGTTGAGCTGGTTCACCTTGTGGATGGGAGGGATGATGTTGTGGACCACGGCGTCCCGGATCACCATCTCGTTGAGCGGGCTCTTGGCGTTGGCCATGTGCTCGGCCAGCCCCTCCATGAGCCACAAGGGGGTGTTCGAGCGCAGCGCCCGGCCGATCGAGCCCTCGAAGAGGATGGAATACTCGAACACGTGCGTCAGCTCGTGAGTGATGAGCTCGAAAAGGAGGTCCGGGGGACGGTCCACGGGAAGGACCATGCGGTTTTCGAAGGGCTCGGCGAAGGCGGCCACGTACTCGGGAATGAAATCCAGCGAGATGTTGGTCTGCTCGAACTCGCCGTGCGTCTTATAGAAGATGAGCGGAATGCGGAACTTGATCTCATGATCGAGCGCCTGCGAAAGTTTCACGTAGGCGCTTTCGGAGTAGGAGACCACCTGCTCGAGGCGTCCCTCCTCGGCCGGATAGTAATAGACGTCGAAGTGGGGGGATTTATAGATGTGCCAGTCGAAGGTGTCGTAGTTGATCTTGTTCTTGCCGAAGGGGAGGACCGGGCCCGAGGGGAGCAGGAGGAGGCTCCCCAGAAGGGCCGGAAGAAGCAAGCGTCGCGCTCGGAGGCGCATCGAGTCCGTCCTCGTCTAATCGGTGAAGAGAATCCGGGACTCCGTCTTCTGCTTGCTGGCGATGATTCCGAACATGTCCGACTCGATGTGCTCGAACATCGTGAAGAGCACGGTGAGGGGATCGTTTCCTTTGCCGTCTACCGTCGTGTCCTCGGTGAACTCGTCGTCGTAGAGCAGCGTCCCGTCGCGACCCCTCAGGAAGTAGACGTGGAAGACCATCTCGAAGCCCTCGCGATCCGCGAAGCGGGTCCTACGGATTCTCTGGCCCGTCAGAGGGCTGATGACGTCCTCCGTCACGAAGCTGGAGCGATCGGAAGTCTCGTACTTGACGCTGCCGGTGAGGATCATGTCGGCGCCGTACTTGCCGGACATGTCCTTCCAGAACTCGGGATTCCGAGCCAGCTCGTCCAGAGGCTGCTCCGGCAGAGGCGGCGCCTCGACGTCCAGCACGTGCAAGCGCGTGCGCTTGCGCAGCTCCCGCTTCAGGAGACTGACGATCTCCCGGTTCAGATCGACCTTCGGGTTGTCGTTCAGGAGCACCGTGCGGGTGACCAGGATGGTGTCGATTCCCGTCATGTCGACCCTCTCCGGCACCGGGAGGTTCACATGGACCTGCACCGTCCCGGCGGTCGCCGCTCCCCACGGGATCCCCATCAGAAGCGCCAAAAGAAGGAGCTCAGCGGGGCGGTGGCGCATCATCGTCTCGAGGGGGAGGCCTCTCGGAAGGCTCCTTCTCCGTGGGAGGCGATTCCTTGGAAGAATCCTTCTGCTGGATTTGTCGAGATTGGATTTGCTTGTAGTAGCTCGTGAAGAGCTCATAGTTCTGCTTGATGTCCCGATTCCCCGGGTCGATTTGCAGCGCCGCGCGGTACAGCTCCTCGGCTTTTTTGAAGTCGCCGTCCGTCTCGCACGCCACCGCGAGGTTGTTCAGAAGACGGGAGTTCTGGGGACTGAGCTTCAGGGCCTTTTCCCATCGAAACCGCGCCTCCCGCCAGAGACCGCGCTTGGCGGCCTTCACCCCGAAGTCCATCTGCTCCTTCGAATCGTCCGCGCACGGGTTCATCGAGGGCGAGAGAGCGAGGAGCAGGGCCGCTGAAAGCTTTGCGAGTCGCCTGAGCTGGAGGTGCTTCATGGGATGGACAGGAGGCTTCCCGGCGTCAGGTGCCCCGGTTCTCGAGCCGCCGCCGGGGCGCGACAACGCGGGTACTATAGCCCACGGGACATTCCAATTCAACGAACGGGAGGCTGCCCGGGAACGGCGGCCGGGCCGGGCGTCGCGGCCAAGTACCCCGGTCGGGCGCGCAGGGTCACGCCGTCACGCTTCACGCTGACGGAGACGCTGCGCCAACCGCCTTCGCTCAAGAGGTGCGTCGGATAGTAGCTCAGCGTGTACTGATGGTTCACGCTCTCGGCGATCTCGGCGAAGATGGACGTCAGGGCGGAGGGGTCCCGGGAATCGTAGAACGCTCCCCCGGTTTCCTCGGCGATCCGCTGGAGCAGCTCGGTCGCGGCGTGGGCGCCGAAGGCGATGGTGTAGAAGGTCACGCCGGCCTCCCGCGCGGCGAGGAGGGAGCTGGAGAGCCGTTGCCTTCCTTTGGGATCGTCGGAGTAGAGCGACTCCCCTCCATCCGTGAAGAGCACCACGATGCGCCGATCGGAGCGGGCGGAGAGCTGCTCGGAGGCGGAGCGGAGCGTGTCGTAAAGCGCGGTCTCGCCGGCCGGCTTCAGACTGCTCACCGCATAGGCCAGCCCCCTTCGATCGTAGGAGAACTCCCGCGCGACCCGGACCGTGTCGCTAAATCCGATGACGCAGACCTTGTAGAAGGAGGGGAGAGACGCGATGAAGTCGTTGGCGGCCTTCTGTGCGCTCCACAGCGTCCCTCTCATGCTCTCGCTGGCGTCCAGCGCCACCGCAATCGAGGCGGGCGTGGGGTCGCGGTCGAAATGCACCAGAGCCTGCGGAACGCCGTCTTCCAGCAGCGAGAAATCACTCATCCCGAGTCCCTCGACGGCGCGTCCGTCACGTCCTAGCACCGTCACGGACAGGGTTACGAGGCTGACTTCCGCCCGGGATTGCAGGTTCGCCGAGCGCGAGATCCAGGAGAGCTTGGCGGCCCGCCCCTCCCGCGTCTGCGCCGTGATGAGAATCGAATGGCTGCGAATCTCCTCGCCGAAATCCACTTCGAGGGCAAAAGGCGGCTCCGCGAGGGTCTTCCGAAGCACGCCATCCACGAAGAAATCGACGGTCTTGATCTGGTCGGAGGAGGAAAGCGTCGGCGCGAGCTGCACCTGCTGCTTGCCGAAAAGATAGACGCCGCGAGGAGCGACGAGCCGCAGGACGAGGACTCCGTCGTCGGAGCTCGCCATCGCCTCTTCGAAAGGGAGTCTGGAATCCGGGGCGGGATCGTGGGAGGAGGACGGGCTGGCGGTCCGCTCCATCGCGAGGAAGAAGAGAGTGGTCAGAAGCGCGACGGCGATGGTTGCGAGAAGGTAATACTGGCGGCGTGGCATGGTGATGTCCAAGGGATCGACGGCTCCGCCGGAGGGAGTCCGGACGCAGCGGAATATAGGTTCGCGCCTCCCGGCGGGCAACCTGCCGCGCGACGTTGACCCCCTTCGGGAGCTTTGCTAGGCTGCCGGCCAGATGGCCAGACGGGCGCGTGCCATTCATCCCGGGGGCCCGGTGGACGCGAAGCTCATCGCCCCCCCGTCCAAGAGCGTCACCCAGAGGGCGCTCATCCTCTCGGCCCTCGCGAGCGGCGTCTCCACCCTGATCAGTCCGCTGGAATCCAACGACACGAAAGTGATGATCGAAGCGCTCTCCACGCTGGGATTCACCGTGCACAGGCGTGAGGGCGCCTGGGATCTCCAGGGCGGCGCCGGGAAGATCCCCTGCTCGGGCGCGAGGATCGATTCCGGGGATGCCGGCACCGCCGCGCGATTCCTCACCGCGCTCGTATGTCTCGGTCGCGGGCGATTCGTGGTGGACGGCTCGAAGCGGATGCGCGAGCGGACCATCCAGCCGCTGGTGGATGCCCTGCGTCGGCTCGGAGTCGAGGTTCGTTATCTGGGAAACCGAGGTTGTCCTCCTCTCGAAATCCTGGCGGAAGGGCTGAAAGGCGGCACCACGCGGGTGCGCGGCGATCTGGGCAGCCAGTTTCTCTCGGCCCTGCTCCTCGTGGCGCCGCGCGCTTCCTCGCCTCTGCGGATCGAGCCGGAAGGCCCGGTTGCCTCCCTGCCCTACCTCGAGCTCACGGCGCAGGTCATGCAGGATTTCGGCGTAGCCCCTCACCGGGAGAGTCCCCTCGCCTTCGAGGTGAAGGCCCCTCATGATTTCGCGGGCCGCGAGTTCCGGATCGAAGGGGACTATTCCAGCGCCGGCTACTTTTTCGCGGCGGCGGCGATCACGGGGGGGAGAGTGAAGGTCGACAATCTGCGCCTCGATTCAGCCCAGGCGGACCGGGGAATCCTCGAGGCGCTGGAGGAGATGGGCTGCCGGGTGGAGTCGCACGGAACCGGGTGGACTTTGACGGGGGGACCGCTCGACCCGCTGGATCGCGATCTGAGCGGGATGCCCGATGCCGCTCCCACGCTGGCGGTGACGGCCCTGTTCGCGAGAGGGAAAAGCGTTCTGAAAGGCCTTGCGACGTTGCGGATCAAGGAATCGGACCGAATCGCAGCGCTCGCCCGGGAGCTGTCGAAGCTGGGAGCGGTCGTGGAGGAAGGAAGGGACTCTCTGGAAATCCATCCCCGCCCCCTGAGGGGCGCCCCGATCCACACCTACCAAGATCATCGGATGGCCATGAGCTTCGCCCTGGCCGGACTGAGAATCCCCGGCACGAGCATCCAGGACCCCGACTGCGTGTCCAAGAGCTTCCCCGGCTTCTGGAGCGAGTTTGCCCGCCTCGAGCTCCGGAGCTGACTGAGAACCGGCGACAAAAAAAG
>DASYRY010000006.1:0-7885 GCA_036004025.1 Candidatus Polarisedimenticolia bacterium
ACGAAGAGCACGTGGAGATCCAGAGCGCCCTGGCCGACTACGCGCGGCGGATCTTGAAAGGGCAGCTGGATATCCGCACGCTGGGCCCGCTCTTCCAGCCGGTCGCTGGCTACACCTGGGACAAGTGGTACTACGACACGATCCCCGTGAAGGAAGGGTTCAAGACGCACAAGAACCCGGAGCCGACGGCCCACCCCTTCACCGAAGACCACGCCATGATCACCTACACGATGACCGAAGATGACAAATGGGGCGCCTGGGGCGTGGGGATCAAGTATGCCTCGGCCCTCGGGGTCGACATCACCAATCCCAAGGACAAGGAGATTGCCTCCCTGGTGGCCGCCTACGTCTGGCTCCAGTCCGAAAGCCGCCTGCTGTACGACAAGGGGAACTACTTCGACGCGAAGGGGACTTTCAATCCCAAACAACCCAAGAAGGACATCAACCGCGTCAAGGTGGGGGACCAGATTCTCTTCCCGCACCTCAACGAGATCATGCTCAAGGAGCTCGTGCAATCTCCCCAGAAGTACCTGGAAGGAACCGCCCCTTCGGTGGCCCCTGTCCCTCAGGAGCAGAAGCCCCAGCCGGCCACGCCGGCCACGCCGCCCACGACTCCCTGATTCTGGAACCCTCTAGCGCCGGCATCCTCGAATGCGGGATGAGCCGGCACGCTCGCGGCGGCACGGCGGGTGCCGCGCTCGGTCCGCCCGGGTCGAGCTCTCAGAGCATGCGCGAGCGGAGGTATTCCAGAAGATAGAACGTGAAATAAGCGAGGATTCCGAGGATGAGGAGGGTGAGGATGTTGACCGACCAGGGCATTTCGAAGATCAGGGAGCGGAAGCAGGCCGAGCACTGGGTCGCGTAGACGTTGTTCTTCGCGGTGCAATAGGGGCACTGCTTCGTCTTTTCCACGTTCTAGAGAATCTCCCCCGCCCGCATGATCGCCTTGCCGTCGATGAACAGGTCGGGACGCCGCAGCACGGCATCGTGGTGGCTGGGCACATTCACCTTGCCCCCCATGAAGGCGTTGTTTCCCACGGCGATATGGACCGTCCCCAGCACCTTCTCGTCCTCCAGGACGTTGCCCACGATGCGGGCGCGGTCGTTGGTGCCGATTCCAAGCTCGGCGATGCTGTAGGCGTCGCGTCCATGGGGCGCCAGGAGCTTCTCGAGCTGGCCCGACTTGTCACCCCTGATCTCGGTGACGTAGCCCCCGGCCACCACCAGCGTGATGGGCTCGCTCAGCGCTCCACTGTCTCCCACGGAGCCGTCCACCACGATCGTCCCCTCGGCGGTCCCTTCAACCGGAGCGAGGAAAGCCTCCCCCGCGGGCAGGTTTCCGAACGCGCCCCGGTCGGTGAGGATCCCGGTGTCGGCAATCCCTTGCCGCCCCTCGATCGACAAGGTGATGTCCGTCCCGGCCGGGGTGGTCACGCGGGCCGTCTTTCCGCGGCTTAGAAGCGCCGCGAGCCGCTCGCTGCGCTCGGCGATGGCGTGGTAGTCCGCGGAGAGGCAGCGGGCCATGGTGTCCGGGGTGATCCCGGGAAGCGTCGCACCGCGCACCCCGGCCTCGGTCGCCTCCTTGCGCGCGCGCGTGTGGGTGAGCGATCGACTCGTCGGAGCCACGAAGCAATCGAAGCGCTTCCAGAAATCGGGGACCGGCTCCGGGGGCGGCTCCCCGCTGTTCCTCCTCGGGAGGATCTCCAGGAGGAGCGTCTCGCAGCCCGCCTCTCGTCCCGCTTCGAAGAAGGCATATCCGATGCTCCGCAGTGGCTCGTCCGTGATGACGAGCATCTTCTCGCCGCGCCTCGCTCCGAGGCACTGCGCCAGGGCGGTCCGCGCGGCGGAAAGAAGGTCTGGCATCGCGGTCACTCGCGGGCTCTGCGCCGGAGCAGGTTCAGCGCGTTGGGATACTTTCGATAGAAGGCGACGACGCTGGCGAGCAGGGCCAGATCCAGGACGAGGGAGACCACGCACATCCCGAGATAGGCGTCGGAATGGCCGGCCATGTTCCGCCGGAGGTAGAGAGTCGCGACATTCAGGGCCAGCGCGCTCAGGGCCGTCTTCTCCAGCAGCGGCTTCACGCGCAGCGAAAGGATCGCCGCCCCCGCCACCGCCACCAGGTAAACGGCTCCGGGCAGGACCCGAAGGTGCTGGAACGCGTCCCGCGCCTGGCGGATCAGGTGGACGTAGAGGTCGGAATAAAGCATCGCCAGGATGCACGAGTAGAGCAGGAGCGACAGGACGAAGCTCGAACGCGCATAGATAAGGACGCTCTTGGAGCGCAGCAGGTCCAGGTCGAGCGCCGCCACGCGGGTGACCGGAGGAAGGGGGCGGGGATCGCGTCTCATATGGCGGCGGCATTATACCCAACGGCTCTCTCTTGTGCTCGGAACCTCTTCCGTTGACAGTTCTTGCGGCGCTGCGGTACAGTCACGCGGATTGCTCGACGACTCACCGCATCACCTCGGAGGGACTCGATTCCATGGCGAAGCCAGAGGATTCTCAGCCCGTATCGGGCCGGCGATATCAGCCGTTCGTGCCCGAGTCGATGGCAATGTCCGAATTCACGCCTCGCGCGGTGATCCTCGGAATCCTGATGACCCTCATCCTCGGCGCGGCCAACGCCTACCTGGGTCTGCGCGCAGGCATCACCATCGCCGCGACCTATCCTGCGGCGGTGATCAGCATGGCGGTTCTCGGCCGCCTCGGTCGCGGTTCGATTCTCGAGGAGAACATCGCCCGCACCGCCGGCTCCATCGGCGAGTCGGTCGCGGCAGGTGCGATCTTCACCCTGCCGGCGTTCGTGCTGGCGGGAGCCTGGGCCTCGTTCAGCGTGAAGGACGCTTACTTGAAATCCACCGCGCTGATGCTGGTGGGCGGATTCCTCGGCGTGCTCTTCGTCTCTCTCGTCCGGCGTGTCATGGTGGAGGATCCGGACCTGCCGTTTCCGGAGTCGGTCGCGGCGGCCGAGATTCACAAAGCGGGACAGCGCGGCGGCGAAGCGGCCAAGTATCTCTTCTACAACATCGGATTCGGGGCGCTCATCCAGTTCCTGGGCGCCATCAGCATCTTCGCTCCGACGAAGGACGTGTTCATCAAGATCGGACAGCTGGGAAAAAGCATGCTGCGGCTGGGACCCTTGACCTCCAAGAACACGCTGCCGACCGGAGGTGTCACCTATTTCTCCGCTCCGAGCATCAGCCCGGCCTACGTCGGGGTCGGGTACATCATCGGTCCCGTCCTGGCGTCACTCAATTTCTCCGGTGGTGTCCTGGCCTGGGGGCTCCTGGTGCCGCTGCTCATGTATTTCCTCGGACCCAACATCCAGAGCTTCCTTCCGGCAGGAGCGGGTGTCGAGGACTGGCAGGGTCAGGCGGCGGCCGTATGGCGCTACATCGTCAGGCCGATCGCGGTGGGGGGCATGCTGGTAGGCGCGGCCTACACGCTCTACAAGATGCGCAAGAATCTTTTCGGGGGACTGGGAAAGGCATTTGCCGAGCTGCGCGGGGGCACCCCGCGCCCGCCACCGTGACGAGGACGGAGCGCTACATGAGCTCCAAGACGGTCTTCTCCCTCATCGCCGTCATGTTCGTCTTGATGGTGGCCCTCTACATCTATTTGTCGAATCTGGTCCTGGGAGGAATCGTTGCCGCGGTGGTGATGATCGTCGCCGCGTTCTTCTTCGCCACGGTGTCCGGCTACCTGGTCGGAATGATCGGCTCGACCAACAACCCGATCTCGGGCCTGACGCTCTCGACGCTGATCATCGCCGCCCTGCTGATGACGTCCCTGGGTGTGGCGGGACCCAGCGGTGTGGTCGCCGTGCTGGGCGTAGCCGCGGTCGTCTGCGTCTCCTCGGCGGTGGCGGGAGAGCTGCTGCAGGACTTCAAGGTCGGATACATCCTCGGCGGGACTCCCCGCACGATCCAGATTACCGAGCTGATCGCGGTCACCTGCGCGAGCCTGGTGATGTTCTTCCCGGTGATGATCCTCCATTATGGCAACATCAGCGCCGGAGGCATCGGATTCGGCGATCCCAATCTCTCCGCGCCGCAGGCCGGGCTGATGGCTTCGCTGGCGCAGGGCATCGTGGCCGGGCAGATGGCGTGGCCGCTGGTGGTGGTCGGGATCCTCATGGGGATTGTGATGATCATGCTGCAAGTCAGGAGCCCGATGCTCGTGGCGGTGGGGATGTACCTGCCCCTCGACACGACCTTCGCGATCTTCGTCGGGGGCGTGATCCGGTGGGTCACCGACTCGATGACCTCACGCAGAGGCTACAACGCGGCGCAGCGGATTCGCGTCGAGAACGTCGGCATTCTGATCGCCTCGGGACTGATCGCGGGTGAAGCGTTAATGGGACTCGTCACGGCGACCTACGCCTTCTTCATGAAGAGCGCGCTGCCGGGAGTGTTCGCGCATCCCTCCTACGTCGTCGGCCTGATCGTCCTGGGCATCATGGGATGGACGATGGTCTCGGTGCCCCTGCGAAACGCCGGGAGCCCGGACGAGCCGGCGCCTCCCGCGGCGATGATGTAGCTCGAGCGACTTGCCTCGGAAAAGGGGAGCCAGCCTGAGCGACACGATCGCCCCATCGACTCCCTCCGGAAAGATAGCCGAGCTCCGGAGGGAGCTCGGACTGCTGGATCTGGTCTTCCTCAACGTCGTGGCCATCACCGGCATCCGGTGGCTGGCCTCGGCCTCGCGCTACGGCGCCGCCTCCCTCACCCTTTGGCTCCTCGCCTTCGCGGCGTTCTTCGTCCCCCAGGGTCTCGCGGTCACGGAGCTCTCCACCCGTTATCCGGAAGAGGGTGGGATCTACGTCTGGACGAAGAAGGCGTTCGGCGATTTCCACGGCTTCGTGTGCGGCTGGTGCTACTGGATCAACAACCTGCTCTACTTTCCCGGGCTCCTGGCCTTCACCGTGGGGAACGCCGTCTACATCGGCGGGACGCGGATCCAGCATCTCGGGGAGAGCAAGGTCTTCGTCACCAGCCTCTCTCTCCTCTTCTTCTGGTTCGTGATCCTGCTCAACGTCCGCGGGCTGGGCGCGGGGAAATGGCTGCAGAACCTGGGAGCCGTGGGAACCTGGCTCCCGGCGCTCGTGCTCATCCTGATGGGGGCCTCGGCCTATTACATGTTCGGCTCGGCGAATCCTTTCTCCCTGAAGGGACTCAAGCCGGAGGTCTCTTTCAGCACGCTCAACTACTGGTCCCAGATGTGCTTCGCTTTCGCGGGCCTGGAGCTCGCCTCGATCATGGGGGGGGAGATCCGCGATCCGCGCCGCAACATCCCTCGGGGCGTGCTGATCGGCGGGATCCTCATCGCCGTCATCTATATCTCGGGGAGTCTCTCCATCTACATCGCCGTGCCGTCACGGGAGGTCAGCGTCGTGAGCGGCGTCATGCAGGCGATCGCGGAGGTGACCAGCCGGGTCGGAGTCGTCTGGATCCTCTCGGCGATGGCCCTCCTGCTCACGATCAGCGGGCTGGGTGGGACGAGCGCCTGGGTGGCGGGCTCCGCCCGCATCCCCTTCGTGGCCGGGCTGGACCGATACCTCCCGCCTGCTTTCGGTAAGGTGCATCCCCGGTACGGATCTCCTTACGTGGCGATCCTGGCGCAGGGAGTCATCTCGAGCCTGTTCATCGCCACCGGATACTTCGGGGGTAGCGTGGAGGAAGCGTACCTGACCCTGGTGAGCGTGACGCTGATCGTCTACTTCATTCCCTACCTGTATCTGTTCGCCGCCACGGCGATCCTGCGATCGAGGGAAGGGCTGCGGGCGGAGATCATCGCGATCCCGGGAGGCGTGATGGGGACGGCGGCGTGCTCGGCGCTCGGGTTCCTCACGACGGCCACCGCGATTCTGGTCGCGCTCGTTCCCCCTCCCGAGGCGACCAACGTCGTCGTTTTCGAGATGAAAGTGGTGGGTGGCTGTCTCCTGTGCTTCGTCTCCGGCGCCGTCCTCTACCTGCGCGCCCGGCGTGCGAAGTCGGCGCCGCCCCCGGCGCCCGCAGGGAGTCCGACTCTTCATCCCTGAGAGTTCAGCTAGATTTCCCGGCGGCCTTCCAGCGCTTTGGACATGGTGACTTCGTCGGTATATTCGATCTCCGAGCCGACGGGAACGCCGATGGCGATGCGGCTGGTGGTGACGCCGAGGGGCTTGAGCAGGCGGGAGAGGTAGACGGCGGTTTGCTCCCCTTCCACCGTGGGATTGGTGGCCAGGATCACCTCGCGAATGCCCCCGGCTTGCACGCGCGCGACAAGTCCTTCGATCTTGAGAGCTTCGGGACCGATGCCCCGAAGAGGGGAGAGAGAGCCGTGCAGCACGTGGTAAACGCCCTTGTACTCGCGCGTTTTCTCGATGGCCAGGAGGTTGTTCGGCTCCTCCACGACGCAGACGATGGTGCGGTCCCGGGCCTCATCCGCACAGAACCGGCAAGGATCCACGTCGGTGATATGGAAGCAGTTCGTGCAGAGGCGAATCTTCTCCTTCACTTCCTGGATGGCCCCCGCCAGGTCGAGCGCCTCGTCGCGACTCTGGTGGAGGATGGCGAAGGCGAGTCTCTGGGCCGATTTGTGCCCGATGCCCGGAAGGCGCTTGAGGGCCGTCACCAGGCGCTCGATCGGGTCGGCGTAGTCCATCCTTAGAAGAGTCCCGGAAGCTTCAGCCCTCCGGTCAGCCCGCCGAGGTTCTGCTTCATGGCTTCATCGACCTGCTGACCGGCCACGTTCGCGGCGGCAAGGACGAGGTCCCCGAGCATCTCGGCGTCTCCCGAGCTGAAGACTTCAGGCGAGATTTTCACCGCCAGGATCTTCCGCGATCCGCTCATGGTGACGGTCACCATGCCTCCCCCCGCGCTGCCTTCCACCCGAAGCTCCTCCATCTGCTTCTGGATGCGCTCCTGCATCTTCTGCGCCTGTTTCATGATGGCATTGAAATCCATGATGCCTCCCGGCTAAGCCTCTTCGATGTCGGTGATCTCGCCGCGGAACAGATCCAGGAAGCTCTGGACTACGGGAGATTTGGCGGCTTCATCCATGAGCTTCTTCTTGTTGTCCTGCGCCGCCGGCGGGTCCGGAGGGATGGGGGCGTCGGCCGGCAGCGGCGCGACCATGCGAACTTTCACCTCCACCTTGCGTCCCGTCACCGCTTCCACGGTCGCCCGGATGACTGCCAGATACTCTTTGCGCTCGATGCTGGCGCGGAACAGCGCCTTGTCCTCGGGAAGGCTGATTTCGAAAGCATCTCCGCTCAAGTCGAAGAAAGATGCGTGGCTCAGGAAGCCCCAGAGCGCGCTGCGCTCCGCGTGGATCTTCTCCAGGATCGCCTCGATCTGGCGCTGCGTGCCGGCCGTCTCCTCGGCCCCGCGGGAGGCCGGCGGAGTGTCGGCGGGAACCGCGCCCTCGAGAGGCGACAGCTCCGGCGGTACCGGGATCTCCCTTGCCGCCTCGGAGAGCCGGTGCGTTCCTCGCGACGGCGTCTCTCTGGGCTCCGGTTTCTTCGCCGGGGTTTCCGAAGCGGCGGCGGTGCCGGCTCCCCATTCCGGAAGACGCGAGAGGACCTCCTCCAATGGCTCCAGGTGGGTCAGGTGGCAGAGCCGGACCGCGAGGGCCTCGAGAAGATAGCGCGGCTGCGGCGAGTAGCGGATCCGTGACTCCTCCCGGGCGATCGCGTCCATGATCCGAAGCAGGTCCTCCTGGGAGAATCTCTCTTTCAAGGGTGAGAGCGCGGCGACGTCGTCGCCCGAGAGCCCCAGCGTCTTCTGGGGTTCCGGGAGAATCTTCATCAGCAGCAGGTCCCGCACCTGCTCCATCAAGTGGCTCAGGAAGAGAGTCGGTTCGTGCCCCGTCTCCAGGACCTGATCCACCAGGGAGATCA
>DASYRY010000007.1:0-2369 GCA_036004025.1 Candidatus Polarisedimenticolia bacterium
CCACCTCAGCCCAGTTAGAGGAGCTCAAGAAGACGCTGAAGGAGCTTCACTCCTACGAGCTGCCCGAAGTGCTGGCGGTGAAAATCGACGACGGCGAGAAGAACGTGCTGAACTGGATTGGCTCTTCGGTGAAAGGGGGCCGGGAGCACTTCTAGCGCCCTCGAAGCCGGATCAGAGACCTCCGAACCCGGTCTTCAAATCCTCCAGAAGATCCTCGACGTCCTCCACTCCCACGGAAATCCGCACCAGGCCTTCGGTGAACCCTTGCTTTTCGCGCTCTTCCCTGGGGATCGACGCATGGGTCATGGAGGCGGGGTGGCAGATGAGCGTCTCCACACCGCCCAGACTCTCCGCGAGGGCGCAGAGTTTCAATCGATCCAGGAAGCGCTTCGCCTCGTCGTAGCCCCCCACATCGAAGGAGATCATCCCGCCGAATCCGGTGCATTGCCTCTTGGCCAAATCATGCTGAGGATGGGTGGGAAGCCCCGGATAAAGGACCTTCCGGACCTTGGGGTGCGAAGCGAGGAAGGCCGCAATTCTCCCTGCGTTCGTTTCGTGACAAGCCATGCGGAGGTGGAGCGTCTTGACTCCACGAAGCACCAGCCACGAATCAAACGGCGAGAGGATGGCACCCACCGCGTTCTGGACGAACCCGATCCGCTGAGCATGCTCGTCGCGCGTCGTGATGACGCACCCCCCCACACTATCGGAGTGTCCGTTCAGGAATTTCGTGGTGCTGTGCACCACCAGATCGATGCCCGAGCGCAGGGGCTTTTGGAAGTAAGGCGTCATGAAGGTGTTGTCGACCACCGAGATGAGAGAGCGCTTCTTGGCCAACGACGCGACGGCCTCGAGGTCCGTGAGACCCATCAGAGGATTGGTTGGAGTTTCCACGTAGAGCATGCGAGTGGACGGCCGGACGGCCCGCTCGACGGCCGCGAGATCCGACGTGTCGACGTAGGAGAATTCCAGCCCGTACCCTTTCAGGACGTGCTCGAAGAGCCGAAAGGTGCCTCCGTAGGTCATGTTGGAGACGACGATGTGATCACCCTTGCCCACCAGCGTCATCGCGGCGGAAATGGCCGCCATTCCCGAGGCGAAGCAAAACCCCTTCCGCCCTCCTTCCAGCGCGGCGAGGTTCTTTTCGAGAGCCAGCCGCGTTGGATTGATGGTGCGTGCGTAGTCGAATCCTTTGCTCTTTCCCAGCGCCTCCAGGACGTAAGTGGAGGTCTGGTAGATCGGGGTCATGATCGCGCCCGTACTGGGATCGGGCTCCTGTCCCGCATGAATGGCGTCGGTTGCGAAACCCATGCACTCTCCTCTCGAAACTTTGCGTGGTAATTCGTGGATAATAGCCAAGCGTTCTTCGGAGTGTCAAACCCCGCGCTCTGGTTTCAGGGAGAAACATGAGAGGCAGAACCCTGTTGGTGATGCTCTGCGTGCCGTGGGTGTTGGGCGCCGGCGTCTCCAGTGCATTTCAGGATACCCTCGGTCGCGCCCGCGCTGCGTTTCAACGGGCGCAGAGCGCCTATCTGGCGAAGCAATACGAGGCCTATCGCCAGTCGCTGAAAGAGGCGGTCGCGCTTCGCCCCCATCAACCGACCTATCTCTACAACCTGGCGGGAGCGGAAGCGCTGGCCGGCCATCCTGGGGAGGCGCTGAAGTGGCTGGAGCGAGTCGCCCGGATGGGAATGGTGGTCCCAGCCGCATCCGACGCGGACTTCTCGTCGTTGAGAGGATCTTCGGGCTTCGAGAAGGTTCTGGAGAGGATTCGGCGGAACGAGCGTCCGGTGGGAGGGGGTCGACCTCCATTTCGAGTCCATGAGAAGGGACTCATCGCCGAGGGGCTTGCCAGGGATCCTGCCAGCGGAGATTTCTTCCTCGGGAGTGTCCGGCAACGCAAGATCCTGCGAATCGACGGAAGGACCTTTCAAGTCCGCGATTTCAGCTCCGCATCGGATGGCCTGCTTGGGGTGTTCGGGATGAAGGTGGATGCCGCGCGGGGAGTCTTGTGGGCCTGCACGTCGGCTCTCGCCGAGATGCAAGGCTACCGGAAGGAGGACGGGGGGCGCGCGGGAGTTTTCGCGTATGACGTGAAGACCGGCGGACTTATCGGCAAGCATTTCCCGCCCTCAGGTTCGGAGGCCCGCGTCTTCGGAGATCTCGCGCTGGATTCGGCGGGAGATGTCTTCGTGACCGACAGCCTTTCGGCGGGGCTTTGGATTCTGCGCGAGGGCGCCGACTCCCTCGAGCGGTTCCTGGTCCCCGGGCCTTTCTCCTCGCCGCAGGGACTCGATCTCTCGGCGGACGGGAAGTCCCTTTTCGTGGCGGATTACGCCTGGGGGATTTTTCGAGTGGATCGGTCGACT
>DASYRY010000008.1:0-6700 GCA_036004025.1 Candidatus Polarisedimenticolia bacterium
TTGCCGCCGGCCGGCGCCGCCAAGAGATCGCCGATCTCGAAGCGACCCGCAGAGGAGAGGATGACTGCCCGCTCGATGACGTTTTGCAGCTCGCGGACGTTTCCAGGCCAGGAGTAGGCGGCCAACCGGTCCAGCGCTTCCGCGCTCAGCGGCCCCACGTGCTTTCCCATCTTCGACGCGTAGTGCATGGTGAAGTGGCGCGCCAGCCGCGGCACGTCCGCCAGCCGCTTCCGCAAAGGCGGGATGACGATCGGGAAGACGTTGAGACGGTAGTAGAGATCCGCGCGGAAGCGATCCTCGCTCACGGCGCGCTCGAGATCGCGATTGGTGGCCGCGATCAGCCGCACGTCGACCTTCAAGGGGTGCGTTCCGCCAACCCTCTCGAACTCGCCGTCCTGGAGCACGCGCAGGAGCTTCGCCTGCAGCTCCAGCGGAAGATCGCCGATCTCGTCGAGAAACAGCGTGCCTCGGTTGGCGATCTCGAACCGGCCGACCTTGCGCGAGAGGGCGCCGGTGAACGCTCCCTTCTCGTGTCCGAAGAGCTCGCTCTCGATGACTCCGGCCGGGAGCGCCGCGCAGTTCACCTTCACCAGGATCTTGTCCTTGCGCCGGCTCAGGGCGTGGATGGCGCGGACGATCAGCTCCTTTCCGGTTCCCGTCTCCCCCGTGACGAGCACCGTGGAATCGGTCCCCGCCACTTTGCGCACGTTGGAGAGAATGCCGAGGATGGTGGGAGATTCGCCCACGACGTCGCCGAACGCGACTTCCGATCGGACCTCCTCTTGCAGGTACAGGTTCTCTTCCTCCAGGCGCGCCTTGAGGGTCGCGATCTCCTCGTAGGCGAGCAGGTTCTCGATCGCCAGCGCCACCTGCTCCGCGATCGCCGCCAGCAGCGAAGCCTCGCTTTCGCCATAACGGCCTGGCTCGCAACTCCCGACGTTCAGGGTGCCGATGATCTTTCCTTTGATCGCGACCGGCACCGAAACGGCGGAGCGGATCCCCTCCTCGAGGAGCGCGCGGTGCTCGAAGAAGGAGGGAGGATCCCGCATATCCACCGTGAGGATCGGCTCGCCGTGATCGAGAATCCAGCCGGAACGGCTCCCACACCGCGGCCATTCGGTGCCCAGCGGGATGATGGAAGGCGACGGCACCGGCCCCGCCACGCCCAGCACCCTGAAGACATCCTTGATGGGATCGAGAAGGACGAGCGCCGCACGGTCGTATGGGATGACGCGCCGCAGGGCGGCCGCGGTCGCCGAGAACAGAGAATCCCGGTCGAGGCAGGTGACGACCGCGTTGTTGACGTCGAGCAGGACTCTCTGGCGCTCTTCCGAGGCGCGAAGCTCGCAAGTGCGGGAATCCACCAGATCCTGCAGCTTCCCGGTCAAAGCCTGCAGCTCGCTCGCCAGACGCCGCAGCTCGATCTCGGCCATCGTGGACGTCGCCAGGACCCCGAGGATCCCGATCTCCTCCTGCGTCCAGTCGTGAGGCTGTCCGTCCGCAACGCAGAACGTCCCGAGCGCGTGTCCTTCCGAGGTGATCAAGGGGACCCCTGCGTAGGCCATCACCCCGTCCTCGGTGAAAGCACGATAGTGCCCGAACATGTGAGACCGTCGTGCGTCCGTCACGACGAGGGGCTCGCGCGATTCCACGGCATGCTTGCAGAACGAGTGTGTCAGAGGGCTCTGTCGTGAGGATGCGTAGGGCTCGGACATTCCAGACTGACTCTTGAAGAACTGTCGATCGCGGTCCACCAGCGAAACGACCGCCACTGGCACGCGCAGCACGACCTTCGCCAGGCGCGTCAGACGGTCGAAGGCTTCCTCGGGCGGGGAATCGAGGAGCGAAGTCTTCTGGAGCGCCTCGAGGCGAGCCTCGTCCTGGATGATGCCGGTCAGCTTGTCCTGCATGCAGAAACCCCGACACAGCGGCAGAGCCTGGGACGACTCCGGGGAATCTATCGCCGACGCACCCTCGGCGTCGTCACCCCTGGAATCCCGTAGAGCGGACGCTTTCCTGGAGCTCTTATCCTATTACAAAGATACGCGATTTGCCGTATTCTCGGGGAGGCGGCCCGCGACCGGAGCGCCGCGTAAGCTGCCGGGAATTCTCCGCATCGCTCTCCGCCTGTCGGCTGCGGGAATTGAAGTCGACCTCACTGGATGTCGAATCCGAAAAGCGGGCTTATAATCCTCCATTCCCTGCGGGAAGAGTCGGAAGGCTTCGGCCCGTTCCTCGGCGAAGTCGCGTGTGGAGCTCAAGGAGGAATTCGAGATGAGCGGAGTACGGGTTCTGGTGGGGACGCGCAAGGGCGCGTTCGTCCTGGAGGCGGATGGAAAGCGCGAGAGATGGAGCGTCAGCGGTCCTCACTTCGCGGGATGGGAGATCTACCACGTCAAGGGTTCCCTAGTAAATCCGGACCGGATCTACGCGTCACAGACGAGCGGCTGGTTTGGGCAGATCATCCAGCGTTCGGATGATGGGGGCAAGACGTGGCACCAGCCGGGAACTCCCCCCGGGGAGCCCACCACCACGCCGGACGGCACGCCCAAGGGGGAGAGCAACAAGTTCGTCTACGACACATCTCCTGAGAGCGGCAAGCCCCTCACCACGCACCAGTTTTACGACGGCACGCAACACCCCTGGGAGTTCAAGCGCGTCTGGCATCTGGAGCCGTCCCTGATCGATCCGGCCACCGTCTACGCGGGAGTCGAGGACGCCGCGCTGTTCCGCTCGACCGATGCCGGGAAGACATGGCAGGAGCTCTCCGGGTTGCGCGGACACGGGACGGGACCTCGGTGGCAGCCGGGCGCCGGAGGGATGTGCCTGCACACCGTTCTCCTGGATCCGGGCAATCCCAATCGGATCTACGTCGCCATCTCGGCCGCGGGGGCGTTCCGCACCGACGACGGCGGCAAGACGTGGAAGCCGATCAACCGAGGGCTCCATTCCCAATACATCCCCGACCCCAACGCCGAGATCGGCCACTGCGTGCATCGCATCGCGATGCACCGGCAGCGCCCGAACGTGCTGTTCATGCAGAAGCACTGGGACGTCCTGCGCAGCGACGACGCCGGGGATTCGTGGCATGAAGTCAGCGGCAACCTGCCGACCGATTTCGGCTTCGTCATCGACGTCCATGCGCACGAGCCGGAGACGATCTACGTGGTTCCGATCAAGAGCGACGGGGAGCACTACCCGCCCGACGGAAAGCTGCGCGTCTACCGCAGCCGGAAGGGGGGCAAGGAGTGGGAGGCGCTCACCAAGGGGCTCCCGCAGCGCGACTGTTACGTCAACGTGCTGCGCGACGCCATGTGCGTCGATACTCTCGACCCATGCGGCGTTTATTTCGGGACGACCGGCGGGCAGGTTTACGTGTCGGCCGATGGCGGGGACAGTTGGAACCCGATCGTCCGGGATCTTCCGGCTGTGCTGTCCGTCGAAGTTCAGACGCTGCCATGATCCGCGTTGCGCTGCCACCCCATCTGCGGACCCTGGCGCGCATCGAAGGCGACGTGGAGCTCGACGTCCTCGGCCAGGTCACGCAGCGCTCGGTGCTCGACGCTCTCGAAGCCGCCTACCCGATGCTGAAAGGGACGATTCGCGATCAGGTCACCCAGAAGCGCCGGCCGTTCATACGGTTCTTCGCCTGCGAGCAGGATCTGTCCCACGAGCCTCCGGACGCTCCGCTGCCCGATGCCGTCGAGTCGGGAAAGGAGCCCTTGTTCATCGTGGGGGCCATCGCCGGCGGCTAACCGCCAGGTTTCGCCGGCGCTTGGAAAATTCCCAAGAAATATGCGGGCGGTGTCGATCCCGCGGGTCTTCGTTCGACGTCCCAGTAGAGTCGGGGTTCAGTACTGGCCGAGATCGTCCGGGAGCCCTGCTCGAGACCCCAAAAACCAAGGAGGTGCAGCGATGCGAGTCATGGTGATTGTCAAGGCAAGCAAGGATTCCGAGGCCGGAGTTCTGCCGGACAAGAAGATGCTCACCGACATGGGGAAGTTCAACGAGGAGCTGGCGAAAGCCGGGGTGCTGCTGGCAGGCGAAGGACTGCAGGCCAGCTCGAAGGGAGCGCGAGTCCGATTCTCCGGCGGCAAGCGCACCGTGATCGACGGCCCTTTCGCGGAGACGAAAGAGCTGATCGCCGGCTTCTGGCTGTGGCAGGTGAAGTCGAAGCAAGAGGCGATCGAGTGGCTCAAGCGCGCTCCGTTCGAGGATGCGGAGGTGGAGATCCGCCAGGTCTTCGAGGCGGCGGACTTCGGCGATGACTTCACTCCCGAGCTGAGGGCGCAGGAAGAAGGGCTGCTGGCGCAGGCCGAGAAGGCCAGAAAGGCCGCGAAGCCTTAATGGCGATGGGTCCGGCGCGACTCCTTGCACCGGTGGATCAAAGATGATGTGATCGGCGGCCATGAAGGTCGCCGAGATCCACCGCACGATCGACGCCATCTGGAGGATGGAGTCGGCGAAGATCATCGCCGGCCTCGCCCGGATCGTGCGCGACGTCGGGATTGCCGAGGATCTCGCGCAGGACGCCTTGGTCGCCGCCCTTGAGCAGTGGCCGGAATCCGGAGTCCCGGACAACCCGGGCGCCTGGCTGATGGCCACGGCGAAGCACCGCGCGATCGACCAGTTGCGCAGAACTACGCGATTCGAGCGCAAGCAGGAGGCGATCGGTCCCGATCGGGAGGCCCGGCAAACGCCGGATCTCGAGGCCGGCATCGACGACGAGATCGGAGACGACCTCCTGCGCCTCGTGTTCATCTCCTGCCATCCGATCCTGTCGGCCGAAGCGCGGGTGGCGCTCACGCTACGCCTGCTGGGTGGCCTCACGACCGAGGAGATCGCGCGGGCCTTTCTCGTTTCGGAGCCGACCATCGCCCAGCGGATCGTCCGTGCCAAGCGGACCCTCTCCGAGGCGAATGTTCCCTTCGAAGTGCCCCGGCTCTCCGAGCTCGCTGCCCGGCTGTCGTCGGTGCTCGAAGTCATCTATTTGATCTTCAACGAAGGGTATTCGGCCACCGCCGGGGACGAATGGATGCGGCCCGCGCTCTGCGAGGATGCGCTTCGTCTCGGCCGGATCCTTGCCGAGCTGCTTCCGAGCGAGCCGGAGGTGCATGGCCTCATCGCGTTGATGGAGATTCAAGCCTCGCGGACGCGCGCCAGGCTGGGTCCCGGGGGAGAGCCGGTGCTTCTGCTGGATCAGGACCGGTCGCGCTGGGATCGCGTCTTGATGGGTCGCGGTCTAGCGGCACTCGAGCGCGCCTCGCGGCTCGACGGTGAGACCGGCCCTTACGTCCTGCAGGCGGCCATCGCAGCCTGTCACGCGCGCGCGGCGACTGCTCAGGAGACGGACTGGCGAAGCATCGTGTCGCTCTACGATGCGCTCCTGGGTATCGACCCTTCTCCGATCGTGGAGCTGAATCAGGCGGTGGCTGTCGCCATGGCCTCGGGCCCCGCGGCCGGGCTCGAGCGGGTGGAAGCGCTGGCTTCCGACCCCAGTCTCGCGAGCTACCACCTGCTGCCGAGCGTGCGTGGCGATCTTCTCATGAAGCTGGGCCGGGTCGACGAGGCGCGCGCGGCGTTCGAGTGCGCGGCATCGCTGACGCGAAACTCACGCGAGCGCGAGCTTCTCCTCGGCCGCGCCGCAGCCTGTGGCCGCGGATCTACGTCCTCGAAGCCGCGCTGATTGAGACTCGGGGATTACGGCGCTGGCGTCGCAACGACGGCGGCCGCCCCGCGCAGGAGTCCTTTGCCCGTGGCGGCGAGGTTCCCCGGAAGCGCCAGTGCCGTGCCCCGAAGAATCGTCTCCACGTCAGCCTGGTTGAGGTGCGGATTCTTCTGGAGCATCTGCGCGGCGACTCCCACCACGTGCGGACAAGCGAAGGAAGTCCCGAAGAGGTAGTTGTCGACGGCATCGAACGCGACTTCCCGTCCTTCCGAGAATCCCGGGCCGAACAGCCATTCGCCGAATACGAAGGAACCGGGCGCCACGACGTCGATGCGGCTGGCGGGAGGATCTCCGGGGAATTCCCAGCCCGAGAAGCCGGCCAGATAAGGCTGGGAAGCGTCGTTCGGCGGCACGGGACTGAAGAACCACTGAGGCGAGGAGAATTCACCGACCCAGCCGACGGCGCCGGCGGTGATCGACTCGGGCAGTCTTCCGGGGAAGGCGATCGTCCCGGGTCCAGGACCGAAATTCCCGGCGATGGTCACGAAGATGACGCCCTGCGAAATCGCATAGTCGATGGCGTTTTGCAGAATGGCGGAGCTCCCCCCTGCCTGAATGCTGAAATTGATGACCACGGGACCCGTGAGGACGCCGTCGGCCTTCAGGCGCGCGACGTGCAGGATGCCCGCCGTGAACCAGGAGAACCATCCGAAATTGAACTGATCGAGAACGCGCACCGGCAGGATCTTCACGCCCGGGGCCGCCCCTGCGATGGGGCCGAATTCGGAAGGAAAGCCGACGATGACGCTGCTCACCGCCAGCCCGTGCGGGAAGAGTCCGATGTGTCCCCCCGCGCCTCGGATGGCGTTGATCGGGCCGTGGAAGTCTCCCCATCCCTCCGCGCCGAAGCCGGCCGCATGCTCGAGATCCACGCTTCCCGCAGGCAGGAACTCGGGCCAGTTCTGTGGCAGGCCCGAGTCCACGACGGCGACCGTGACTCCCGTCCCCTCGTAACCCGATCCCGAAGTCTGC
>DASYRY010000009.1:0-2489 GCA_036004025.1 Candidatus Polarisedimenticolia bacterium
TTCGTAAGCTGGGCGTTCGGACGCATCACCAAGGGATTCGGAGCGGGGTGGGGAATCCGAGGCGTCGCGGACGTTGCCGGCCTTCCTCTCCTGGCGGCTCTCCTCTCCGCCTACTTCTTCGTCCTGACGCCCCTCCAGAACACCTTCACGCGGGCCAACGAAGCGGAGGCCGACCTCTTCGGCCTGAACGCCGCCCGCCAGCCCGACGGCTTCGCCGAAGTGTCGCTGAAGCTGGGAGAGTATCGCAAGCTCTCCCCGGGCCCTCTCGAGGAATGGTTCTTCTTCGATCATCCCAGCGGAAGGAACCGGATCCTGATGGCGATGCGCTGGAAAGCGGAGCACATCAAGGACGCTCCGGCTCGCGCCGTCTCGTCTTCCCCTTGAGTTTTCCCTCCGAAACGGTGTGCTAGACTCGGCGCATCGAGAAACGGCCATCGCCACCGGAGGCTCTCCCATGGTCCGGGGATTCGTCCTCCAGCCCACCTATCGACTCGAGGCCGGAAGGCCCGTCATCTACCTCTTCGGGCGGCTCGAGACCGGAGAGACGTTTCTCGTGCGTGACCGCCGCTGCGTGCCCTACTTTTTCGTCCGCAAGAGCGATGCCCATCGGGCGTGGGAGCTGGGAGCCGATCGCCAGGCACCCACGGAACTGTCCACTCTCCACGGTGAGCCGGTGGACCGGATCGAGGTGCCTACTCCCGCCGACGCGCGGCCGCTGCGAAGCCGCCTGGTCGCCGCCGGCATTCCTTGCTTCGAGGCGGACGTCCGCTTCGCGATCCGTTATCTCATCGATCGAGGGCTGCGCGGCGCCGTCGCCATCGAAGGGCCCTCGCGCGCCGGAAGCCGAATCTCCCGTGTGTTCGACGATCCCGTCCTTTCCGCCTGCGAGTTTCGTCCGGAGCTCAAGGTGCTGTCTCTGGATCTGGAGACCGATGCACGGGGCGGCCGAATCCTCTCGGCCGCGCTCCACGGCCCAGGCTTCGAGGAAGTCCTGATCGCCGCTCCGGCGTCGCTTTCGCGCCCTGAAAAGGCGGTTTTCTGCGGCAGCGAGAAGAACCTGCTCCTTCGCCTGGCCGAGATCATCCGCCGTCAGGATCCGGACGTCCTCACCGGCTGGAACGTGATCGACTTCGATCTCTCGGTGCTGATGGAGCGCGCCCGAATGCACAACACGACCCTGGAGCTGGGAAGGATTCCTGGACCCCTGAAGATTCGACGGGACAGCTCCACCTGGGCCGCGTCCCGCGCCGAGCTTCCGGGAAGGATCGTGCTCGACGGGATCCAGCTCTTGAAAGGGGCGTTCGTCAAGCTGGAGGACTACACGCTGGAGACGGCGTCGCAGACCCTTCTCGGGGAAGGGAAGACCCTCACGGGAAAGGATCGCCACGAGGAGATTGAGAGACTCTTCCGGGAGGATCTCTCCGCCTTCGTGACCTACAACCTCACCGACGCGAGGCTCGTCAGCCGGATTCTGCAGAAGACGCGCCTGATTGAGCTGGCCGTGGAGCGCAGTCTTCTCACGGGAATGCCTCTGGACCGAGTTTCCGCCAGCATCGCCTCGTTCGACTTTCTCTACCTGCCGGAGATCCGCAAGCGCGGGCTCGTCGCTCCCACCGTCGAGGCCACCGACACCCTGGAGCCGACCTCGGGCGGGGCGGTACTGGAGCCGGTCATCGGGTTGCACAACAACATCCTGGGATTCGATTTCAAGAGCCTCTATCCCAGCCTCATCCTCACCTACAACATCGATCCCGCCGGCTACGTTCCCGCACCGTCCCCGGAGCAGGATCTGATCCGGGCCCCGAACGGGGCCTGCTTCCGCCGGGAGCCAGGAATTCTTCCGGCCCTCCTCTCGCGCCTGTTCCCCAGGCGCGACGCCGCGAAGCAGGCGGGCGACGCCATCGCTTCCCAGGCGATCAAGATCCTCATGAACTCTTTCTACGGCGTTCTGGCGACTCCCGCTTGTCGATTCCATTCTTCGCCCGTGGCCAATGCCATCACCCACTTCGGACAGGCGACCCTTCTGTGGGCCAAGCGGCACGTGGAGGAGATGGATCACAAGGTCCTTTACGGAGACACCGACTCGCTGTTCGTGGAATCCAACGCCGCCACTCCCGAATATGCGCGGAAGGTGGGCGGCGAGCTGGCCCAGCGGATCAATCGCGATCTCTCCCGACATGTCTTCGCGACCCATCGGGTGGCCAGCCGTCTGGAGCTCCAATTCGAGCGGCTCTACCTGAAGCTCTTCCTTCCCGCCATGCGACACAGCGCGACAGGAGCCAGGAAGCGCTACGCCGGCTGGGTGGAAGAGCGCGGGCGGCGCGAGGCGATCTTCGTGGGAATGGAATCGGTGCGCAGCGACTGGACCGCCCTGAGCAAGGAGTTCCAACGCGGCTTGTACGAGCGGGTCTTCCAGGGGCAGCCGGTCGAGGATTTCATCCTGGAGTTCGTGGAGAAGCTCAGGGCCGGAGAGCGCGATGATCTTCTCG
>DASYRY010000010.1:0-3087 GCA_036004025.1 Candidatus Polarisedimenticolia bacterium
CCCTCCGAAGAGCGGGTCGGCATCTCCAATGGATTCGGGAGTCACGTCTGTGAGGCGGAGCCTCTGGACGATGAAGGACTTAATCTCCCGCTTGAGCTCGGATAGGTCCCGCATGGCGCCGGGATGTTACAGGCACCGCGCTGCGGAGTCAATGGCGGGCACACCCCCGGGCGTTGGGAAGCTCAGGGGGCAACGGGATCAGGATTCCAGCACGCCAGAGGAATCGCCCAGCAGGGTCCGAAGTCGTGCGGTATCCACCTTGCCGCGGGAAGTGCGCGGAAGCTCCGGGAGAATCAGGACGCGCCGGGGCACCCGTGGGGCCGCCAGTCGTCCGCGACAGAAGGCCAGGACCTCCCCCTCACGGAGTGCCTCCCCCCCCGCGACTGCCGCCGCCACGACCTCGCCTCGAAGCGATGCCGGGATTCCAAGGACCACCGCTTCACGCACGCCGGGCGCCTGCAGGAGCACCCCCTCCACCTCTTCCGGGCAGACTTTGCGACCGCCCACGTTGATCATGCGGTCCAGTCGTCCCTCCAGGAAGACCTGTCCGTCGGCTGCCCGTCTGCCCCGATCGCAGGTGGCGAACCTGCCGTGAAAGAGGCGGGGACGCTTCCCGGCGTCCACGTATCCGAAGGCCACCGACTTCCCCTCCACGAGGATGCGTCCAGACGCTCCGGATCCTGCAGGGGCTCTTCGCTGCACGCGCGCTTCCACGGTGAGCCGGACTCCCTTCAGCGGCGTGCCCACACACCCTGGGAGCGCCGTGCCGGCCTCGGAGCGATCGCAAGCGATGGCCCCGCATTCCGTGGCGCCATAGAAGTTCCTCAGGGGAACGCCCGTTCTCTCCAGGAATCGGTGCGCGGTTCCGGGGGGCAGGGGAGCGCCGGCGGAGATGGAAAGGCTGAGGCGAGCGAGCCATCGATCCGAGAGGGAGGAAGCGAGCAGGAGCTCGAAAAGCACAGGAACGCCAGGGAAGAAGAAGGTCCGCTGCCGACCCAAGGCTTTGCGGAACAGCTCCGGCACCGGGTGCTCTAGCAGAACCATGGGAATCCCAAGAAAAAGAAAGGGGGTGAGCAGCGTCGAGAAACCGTAGGCGTGACTCATGGGGATGGCAGCGAGCGAGGGCACAGCCTCGGAGAGTCGCAGCGAGGCGACGATGTTCCGGGCGTCGGAAAGGATCTGCTCGGCGGAAAGCGCCACTCCTCGCGGTCTTCCGGTCGAGCCGGAGGTCGTGCGCACCAGCACCGTTCCGGCGGGAAGAAGCAGCCGCCGCGGCAGGGCCGGCCGGCGGAGCCGCAGCGCGGGAAGAGGTGGAATCCACAGGATCTCCGAGTCTGCCGGCGCTTCCTCGCAGTCGCTCAGCACCGCGTCGGGGGCCAGCCCTTCCACGATTCCCGCGGCGTCGGTGGGCGTCGAGGTTCTTTCCGTGAGAATGGGGATGCAGCCGCGTCTCCAAAGAGCCGGCAGGATGACGAGCAGAGCCAAAGGGTTGGAAATCTGGACCAGAACTCTCGCACCGCGAGGCAGGGTGGCTCTTGGAAAGGCGGCTTCCGTGCGTCGGATTTCCCCGAGGAGCGCGGGTCCGGAGAAGCGGACGGGGCCCGGGAAGAAGACCAGGAGATCGGCCCGCGAGCAGCGTTTCAGTCGGCGCTCCGCGCGGGCGAAAAGCGCCGCCGTGGAGTCGTCCGACCGCCGGATCGACACCCCTTCACTCGCCCGGGTTGGATAGACGGTTCTCGAGCACTTGGGTCGGATCGAAGCTTTCCAGGCGCAGGTAGAAGTCGGCGGCGGCGAGCAGCGCGTCGTTGGGCACAAGCCCCACGATTTCACTTCCCACCACTTCGACACCATGGCGTGAAGCCTCGCTGCGGATCATCTCCACCACGCGGTGCAGGGGAGTCTTGCGGAAGTTGGTCATGTTGATGGAGACTTGTGCGAGCCCGCGCTCTTTGAGCGCCACGCCCATGGCCTTGCAGTAGCGCAAGCCCCCGCTGCTGTGACGGATCGCGCGCGCGATCTTTTCGGCGATCTCCAGTCTAGGGGTGCCGAGATTCACGTTGAAGGCGATGAGAAACTCCCTCGCACCGATCGCCGTCGCGCCCGCTGAAGGGTGGGGTTCCGTGGGACCGAAATCCGGTTTCCATCGAGCCTCCTGCATCTTCTTCCCCAGTCCCTCGAACTGGCCCTTGCGGACTTCGGCAAGATTGCGCCGGTGCTCGGAGGTGGCGGCCTCCTCGTAAAGATAGATGGGCAGGGAGAATCTTCGCGCCACTTCGTCTCCCACCTCACGGGCGAGCTGGACGCACTCGTCCATCGTGGCGCCGCTCACGGGGATGAAGGGCACCACATCCACGGCTCCCATCCTGGGGTGCTCCCCCGCATGCGATCGGAGGTCGATGCGCGAAAGGACGATCTCGAAGAGGCGAAGCACCGAGCGCCTCACCTGCTCCGGCTCGCCGGCCAGGGTCAGGACGGAGCGGTTGTGATCCGCATCGGAGGAGAGGTCGAGCACTCGCGCGCCGCCGGGCTCGGAGGCCACGGCCGAGAGGATCTCCTGCAACACTTCCTTGCGGCGCCCTTCGCTGATGTTGGGGACCGTCTCAATAGTTTTTGGCAAGACTTCCTCCGGGGGGATGGGTGGGACGCAGCGTGAGGCTGGAACACGCCCGGACGAGGCGCCGTGGGTCCTGCTTCCACTCGCCCAACCAGCGTGAGAGCAGGTCCTTCGCCGGACAAGCCCGGGCCTCCTCGAGGACTTCTCTCAGCGGATCCATGAGATCGGCGGGCTCCCCTTGCTCCCTGAGCGCGCGACAGGCGATGTCGTAGAGCTTCTTACCCGCTTCGAGCACCGTGAGGCTTCCCAATCGGGCATCGGTGCCGAGCCGACCGGCGTCGAGATGGAACCGCTGCCGCTCGTCCCAGGAAAGAGCGCGGACGAGGTCCCAGGCCTCCTCACGAGCGGCGGGATCATAGAGGATCCCTTTCCACAGAGCCACCTGGGAAACCGCCAGGGCCGGGTGCACCGAGTCGCCCCCGCGAATCTCGATGAGCTGCTTGAGCCTCACCTCGGGAAACAAGGTCGTAAGG
>DASYRY010000011.1:0-12474 GCA_036004025.1 Candidatus Polarisedimenticolia bacterium
GACGGTCTTCAATTCCCGAGCGGCGAGCCGCGGATTCAACGGCACGAGAACGGCGCCGAGATGGAGGGCCGCGAAATAGGATTCGAAAAACCGATGGCAGTTTCGATGCAGGATGGCGATGCGCTCTCCGGGTACGACCCCCAACCGCGTGAAAGCGGCGGCGAGCCGGCCGACGCGGCGGCGTATCTGGGAATAGCTGAGCGCCGTGTCGCCGCACAAGACGGCGGGCCCGTCGGGACGCAAGCGCACCGCCTCATCGAGAATCCGAGATGCCTGCAACTCGCTGCTCCAACGATGGACAAGCGGGGGACGGCTTCGCGTGAATTCGGCTATCATAAGCAAGGCCCTCGTGCGGAGCAACGGGGCATTGCGGCCGGAGCAGGCGTTGGAAGAAACCCTTACCCAGCTTCAAAGATTTTGTGGCATCTCGGGCGCGGAGATTCCCCTGGATCGCGCGGCGCTGGTGATCGCGGGCTTCGAGTACCCGGCCCTGGATCAGGCTCTTTACCTATCCGAGCTCGATCGTCTCTCGGGAATCCTTCGTCCCCGGCTGCGGGCCACGCGAGATCCCCTCGCGATTCTGCAGGCGCTGAACTCCCTTTTGATTGACCAAGAGGGCTACCGCGGAAACCAGGAAGACTACTATGACCCGCGGAACTCGTTTCTCAACGAGGTGATCGATCGGAAGCTGGGAATCCCGATCACACTGAGTCTCATCTACCTCGAAGTGGCAAGGCGGCTAGGGTTTCCCCTGACCGGTGTCTCGTTCCCGGGACATTTTCTGGTGCGCCATCGCAGCGCCGAACGAGAGCTTTACGTGGACCCCTTCCACCGAGGCGAGATCCTTCTCCCCCAGGAGCTCCCCGGAAGGCTGCGGTCCCTCTTCGGCGACAAGATCGCGGAAGAGCTCCTCAAGAAGCACCACAACCGGCTCCCGGAGAACTTCGTCTCCGATGCGAGCCCGCGCGACATCCTGATCCGCATGCTCACCAACTTGCGGGAGATCTACCTGCGACGCCGTGACCTGGAGCGCGGCCGCCACGTCGTGGCCATGATGCTCGCCCTGCATCCCGACTCGGAGCACGTCGTCAGCTCCATCGCCGCCATCCGGAAGATCGAGGCGGCCCTCAACTAGGAGCCCTCCGCGCCCATGCCCGAACCGAGCCGCTCGCCACGGATGGCCAAGATCGTGGCCACCTTGGGCCCCGCTTCGGAGAAACCGGAGACTCTTTCGCGCCTTCTCCTCGCCGGCGTCGATGTATTCCGTCTCAACCTCTCCCACGGGACCCGGGAACAGCACCAAAGGAGGATTCGCCGGGTGCGCCGGCTGGCGGCGAGTCAGGGAAGGCCCATCGGCATCCTGGTCGACCTGCCGGGGCCCAAGATCCGCACTGGGGAGACGGTGGATCACCTGCCGGTGACGCTGGTGACGGGCTCCCGCCTGACGCTGACCACTCGCGACGTCCCCGGCCGGCGCGGGCTCATCTCCACGGCCTATCGACACCTCCCCAGCGACGTCCGGAAAGGAAGCCGCATCCTTCTGGACGATGGAAACATGGAGCTGGAGGTCCTGCGCGCGTCGGGAACCGAGATTCTCTGCCGCGTCGTGGTGGGCGGCAGCCTTTCCGAGCACAAGGGGATCAACCTGCCCGGGACCCGCATCGCCGCTTCCTCCCCGACGGCGAAGGACCGGAGAGACTTGGAGTTCGCCATCCAGATGAAAGCGGATTGGGTCGCGCTGTCGTTCGTCAAGCGCCCCCAGGACCTCCTTCGGGCGAGGCGCGCCATGCGCGGGCGGGGCCCGTCGCTTCCTCTGATCGCCAAGATCGAGCGCCGCGAAGGGGTGGAGGCGATGGACGGAATCCTTGCCCTCTCGGAGGGACTGATGGTGGCCCGTGGAGACCTCGCGGTGGAGATCTCGCCGGAGGAAGTCCCGGTGCTCCAGAAGAAGATGATCCGCAGCGCCAACCGTTCGGGGGTGATCGTCATCACCGCGACGCAGATGCTCGAATCGATGATGGAGAACCCGCGCCCCACGCGCGCCGAAGCCTCGGACGTGGCGAACGCGGTCTTCGATGGGAGCGATGCGGTGATGCTCTCGGGTGAGACCGCGTCGGGAGCCTATCCGGTCGAATCGGTGCGGATGATGGACGCCATCATCCGTAAGGCGGAGGCAAGCGCCTTCGAGCAAGGCTGGGAAGAGCAGGGGGGTTGCTCGGCTCCCGACGAGGACCTCCATGCCGTGGTCCATGCGGCGAGCCAGGCGGCGCTCGACTCCCGCGCGCGTGCGGTCGCGGTCTACACACAAACGGGACAAACGGCCAGGTTCCTCTCCAAGCTGCGCCCTTCTTGTCCCATCATCGCGCTGACCTTCGACAACGCGGTGGCGCGAAGGATGGCCCTCTACTGGGGAGTGGTCCCCGTCGTGATCCGCTTCGCCCCTGACACCGATGCGATGCTCGAGAGCGGGGAGCGCGAGATGCTCCGGCGAGGCCTGGTCGCCCGGGGGGATCGCATCGTCGTCGTGGCGGGGAGCGCGCCTTATCCCGGCGGCACCAACATGATGAAGATCCATCAGGTGGGGTCCCGCGCGGGGATCAAGCGAGGAAGAAGATGAGAGCCGGCCGCTTCTTCCGCGCTTCTCTATCGATTCTGGCGCTCGTCTTCCTCCTGCCCATCCCTTCGGCAGCGTTCGCGTCGGAGCTGCGCTGTGCGGTGTGCGGCGAAGCCATTACCGGAAAATACCTCGAACAAGAGGGGCAGGCCTACCATGAGGGCTGCTACGCGAAGATGAAGGCGCCCCGCTGCGCCGTCTGCTCGGAGCCGATTCTCGGACCGAGGGTCGAGGTGGATGGGAAGATTTATCACGCGCAATGCTATCGGGAAAAGGTTCAGCCGCACTGCGCGGTGTGCGGAAGGCCGATTGAGGGCACCTATCTCGTCGAGGAAGGGAAGAGCTATCACCCCGCCTGTCACCGGACTCGAGCCGAGAAGTGCGCGATCTGCGGCGAGCCCCTGAAAGGGAGCTACCTGGCGGATCCCTGGGGGAATCCTTTTCACGCCCGCCACGGCCGGAAATATCTCTGCCCGTTCTGCAACCGTGTCATGGCCGACTCGACGACGGGCGGCAGTGTCGTCAGCTCGGCGAACGGCATGCGCGTCTGCCGCCTGTGCGACGGCCGGGGAGTCGATCGCAAGGGCCGAGCCGAGAGTCTTCTCGAAAGGACCCGGCTGCGGCTGTTCGATACCTTTCCTGTTTCAGCGGATACCTTCACGTTCGATCTCGTGAGCAAGGCCAAGCTCGCCTCGCTCCTGCCTCCCGGGCGACAGCAGGGAATGGAGCTGGGGATCACGCTGGAGAGGAAGGCGCGCCTGGGCCGCAGCGAGTCGATCCGGAACGACATGTTCCTCCTCTCCGGGCTTCCCGACTGGCTCTTCCAGGCCGTCGCGGCGCACGAGCTGGCGCATGTCTGGCAGCACCTGCAGGGGCTTGAGGATCTGCCTCCGGACAAGTCCGAAGGATCGGCCGAGCTCGCTTCTTACCTGATCCTCAAGCTGAACGGAAGCCAGGAAGCGAGGATCAAATTGGAGACCATGGAGCGCTCGGAGGACCCGAGCTACGGCACGGGCCTGCGCCGCGCCCTCGAGGTTTCCATGAACGGTCAGGCGGTGGACCGCCTCCACGGCGCTCTGAGAGGAGAGGTGGGATGGCCCGACAGGCGGTGAGGGGCAGAGGGCGCCGATGATCCGCGTGGCGGCGGGAATCCTTTGGCGTCATGGCCGGGTCTTGATTTGCCAGCGATCGGGAGAGGACGCGTTCGCGGGAAAGTGGGAATTCCCGGGAGGGAAGCTGAAGGACGGGGAAACCCCGCAAGAGGCCTTGATTCGGGAGCTGGACGAGGAGCTGGACGTCCGTGCCGCTGGCGAGGATCTTCGACTCATCGAGACGGTGCGACATGCCTACGCGAATGGGCCTCGCGTGGAGCTTTACTTCTTCGACGTGCTCGGTTTCCAGGGGGAGCCTGTGAATCGTTCCTTCCTCACGATGGAATGGGTGCCTCCTTCCCGGATGCAGGAGTTCGACTTTCTCGACGCGGACCGTCCGCTGGTGCAACGCTTGGCCGCGGGAGCTCCGCATCCCGGATCCTGACGCCAGGGCGGCGCAGAACCGAATGCAGGAGGAATTCCTTGGAAATCGATCCCGCGAGCTTGGACCGTCGCTCCGCCTATTCCCTCATGATCAGCCTCATCGTGCCCCGTCCCATCGCCTGGGTGAGCTCGATCTCTCCGGAGGGCGCGCCGAATCTGGCGCCGTTCTCCTACTTCAACGGGATTTCTTCCCAGCCTCCCATTCTCATGATTGCCGTCGGGTCGCGACGAGGCGAGCGCAAGGACACCTGGCGCAACATCGAGCAGACGCGTGAGTTCGTGGTCAACGGCGTGGTGCCCGAGGTCATGGACGCGATGGTCCTCTCCGCGGGTGAGTTCCCGCCGGCAGTGGACGAGTTCAAACAGGCGGGCGTCACGCCGCTCGCCAGCGTCCGCGTGAAGCCGCCTCGAGTGGCCGAGTCGCCGCTGAGCATGGAATGCGCCCTGGAGAGGATCGTCGAGGTCAGCGGCACGGCGCTGATCCTCGGAAGAGTGCTGCTCTATCACGTGCGGGACGATCTGATGGAGCATGGCGCCGTGGAACCCTCGAGACTCAGGCCCGTGGCGCGCCTCGGCGGCGATTACTATGCCTTTCTGGGGGAGGTGGTCAGGAAGAAGCGCCCTTCAACCGACTAACACTACGCGGTGGTGGCGCCACCGCAAAGGTTGAGGGCCTGCCCGGTCATCATCTCCGATTCCTCCGAGAGGAGGTAGAGCGCCAGCGGGACGATCTCCTCGCTCCGGAGCATCCTGCCCAAGGGGACACGGGAGAGCGCTTCGCGCCGGAATTGCTCCACCGGGACTCCCAGACGGTGGGCGGTGTTCTCCATCCCCGATCGGGCCATATCGGTCTCGACCCATCCGGGGCAGATGGCGTTCACGGTGATCTTCCTCGGAGCCAGCTCCAGGGCCAGCGCGCGCGTCATGCCGATGAGACCGTGCTTGCTCGCGCAATAGGCGCTGTACCCGGCCACTCCGAATTTCCCCAGCACGGATGAAACGTTGAGGATCCTGCCTCCCTCAGGCATGTACGGAGCGAAGGTCCGGATCAGGCGGTAGGGGACGGCGAGGTTGGTTTCCAGGATGCGGTCCCAGGAGTCCTCCAGCGGCGGGCCGTCCAGCGGATTCAGCCCGGAAACTCCGGCGTTGTTCACCAGGAAATGAAGCTTGGCGCCGGCGGCGCGCGTCTTCGCCTCGAGAGCGGCAAAGCTCGAGCTCTGGAGGAGATCTCCTGCGACGATTTCGACGCTTCCCCGCGATCCTTGCGCCTCACGGGCCGTCTCCTCGAGAGACGGTGCTCGCCGGCCGCAGATCAGGACTTTCGCGCCGGCCCGCGCCAGCGCGATCGCGATCGCACGGCCGATCCCGGAGCCGCCCCCCGTGACGATTCCGACCTTTCCCATCGCGGGCGGCGTCATCGGTTTCCTCCGGACGGCTTCAGAGATTTGGAAGCTTCTTTTTTCTTGCTCGGCGACCAGGTCCCGGCCTTCTGCGCCTTCCACCAAGCTTGCCACTTTCCCACGTCCCTGCCGTACTCCTCGCCCGTGATGAGGGTGAGCAGGACCACGGCGTGCTCGCGCTGAACCGGCTGCCGGGCGCCCGCTATCTTGACGAGCAGCTCTCCTGCCTTCTCCCGGATCACCGCCTGGTGGACCGGATCCTCGGCGAGCTGGAGGAGGATGGCCAGGGCCTTGGTCCGATCCGGGGAGGTTGGCTGGTGGAGGAGGTCCAGCACCGGGTTGAGAGGGAAGAGGACGGCCGTATGGGCGGCATGGTAGGCGATCGGCACGAGGGAGCGCGCGGCTTTGGTGCGCACCTGGACGCTCGGATCCTTGAGGGCCGCCTCGAGAGGCACGATGACCGCCTTCTTGTCCGCCGCCCAACCCAGAAGCATCGCGCACGCAGCCCGGGTTTCCGGATCCTTGTCCTCGCCCAGCGCCTTGACCAGCACGTCATAGTTCTTCGGGACCATCTCGAGCATTTTTTCTTCGTATTTCCTGACTCCCTCGTCGCTGTCCAGGTAGTGGCCGTCCTGAAGATCTCTCAGCCGCTTGGGATGGGTCTGAAAGGCTTCCTGAGACGCCTTCTCGTAGCGGTGGACCCAGTCGATGAGCTCTCGAGGCACCGCCACGCTCCCCGTCGGAGCGGGATTGAGCTGAAGCCGGCGCTCCTCCCCCTTCTCGACGATATCCACGGTGAGATAGGTCTTCAGGTCGCCGTACGCGGTGCTGCTAACGCGCGAGTAGGCGAACTTCCCCGAGGCTCGCAGCTTCTCGTCCAGCGCGGTGACAATTTGCGGATCGATCTCAGCTCCCTCCGGGATGTTGAGAATCCCGAGAATCACCGAATCCGGCGTCTTCGTGTTGCCGAAGATGTCGGTTCCCGCGAGGGTATATGTGGGCCTCACCAACCCCGAGGGCTCCGATTGGGCCCTGGTCGTGGAGACGGCGAGCCAAAGGCTGGCAAGAGACATCAGGCAGGAGGCGAACCAAGGGCGCGAGCGTCGTGAGAACATCGCGGAAGGGCTCCTAGGCTTGTGCTTTTTCGGCTCCGAGCATCCCTTGGAGGTGGTCGGAGATGATGCGGTCGATATCGTCGAGGGTCACTTCACCATACCAGCGAAACTCGGGCAAGACCACCACGGTCGTGCCCTGGGAGCACTGGTCGAGACATCCCGATTTCGAGACGCGGACGCGCCGCGACAATCCGTGCTCCTTGACCCAGCGCTTGAGCGCGCCATGCACTTCGGCGCTCCCTCGATGGAGGCAGCAGGATCGTCCGTCGGTCCTTTCGTTCAGGCAGACGAGGATCAGCTTCTCGAAACCGGTGTCAAGGGGACGCATCAGGGTATCTCCAGGAAAACCGGGAAACGGGAAAGCCTTCGGCATCCGTCCCGGGTCACCAGCACGACGTCTTCGATGCGGATGCCGCCCAGATCCCGATAGTAAAGCCCCGGCTCGATGGTGATGACCTGTCCCGCTTCGAGGCGACCGGGGCGGCGGCCGACGACCGGGGCCTCATGCAGCTCGAGGCCAATCCCGTGTCCGGTCCCGTGGAAGAATCCTTCACGCCGCTTTTCTCCCATGCGCGCGGGATAGCCGGCCGCCTCGAAGAACTTCGAGAGACTGGCATGCACGCCCGCGGCATCCGCGCCGTGCCGCACGAGCTTGAAGGCGAGACGCTGCGCCTCCGAGACCGCTTCGAAGGCGCGAAGGGTGGGGCCGTCGGCGCGTCCCTTGACCACCGTGCGCGTCAGGTCGCCATAGTATCCGGTGGCGCGATGGCGGGGGAAAAAGTCGAGCACGATGGGGCGGCGCGCGACCAGCGGGCCGCTTCCCGGGCAGTGGGGATCCGCTCCTTGCGCGCCGCCGGCCACGATGCTCCTCTCGGGCGCGGCGCCGGCCGCGAACATCGCCCGCTCGGCCTTTTCCCGGACCAACTCCGAAGTGAGCCGTTCGTTCCCGAGATAGAGAAACCCGTCGCGTCCGACCCGCGAGGCCTTCAGGGTGAGGACGGCCGTGGCCAGGCCGGTTTCGGTCGCCCGTAAAGCGGCCCCGATCGCACGCAGTTCCTGAGCGGTCTTGCGCGCGCGTGCGGGAAAGAACGGATCGTCCACCGGCACGGCGCGCACTCCGCCGCTGCGGAGCTGGTCCACGCCTCCGGCGGGAAACGCGTGGGGCACCTCCACGCGGCGGATTCCCTTCTCCCGCAGCGCCATGGCGAGCGCCACGAAGAGGTCGAAGCGGGCCGCGCGGTTCTTCTGCTTCTCGAAATACCGGGAGAGGGGAAGGACCGCGTCCACCGTGGCCGAGCTGCGCGCTCCGGCCAGCTCCAGGTCGTTCACCATAAGAAAGGTCTTCCCCCGGGCCTGGAACCAGGCGAGCGGATCGGGGCAGGCATACCCGGCGGCGTAGAGGAGATCGGCGTCCCGATCGGGAACGCCCACGATCGCCACAGGGGAGGAAGCATTCCTAATAATAAAGCCTCCCTTCGATCCGTCTCAGCCGCTCCAGCGCCTCGGGGGGGATCCGATCGGTCTTGCGAGCTCGCAGCCGCCTCGGCAGTCCCGCGATGCCGGCCGCAAGCGCTCTCACGTAGATGTCGGGCCGTCCGATCCGGAGCGTCTCCCGCAGGAAGTAGCCGCTCCAGACGACGAGGTGTGAGAAGAACATCGGCCAGGGCAGGTAACGCGCGCTGATCCAGATCTTGTTCCGGAAGAAGTAATAAAGCCGCCGCCAAGCCGGGCGCCCCTCGTCCGACATGCGGTGCAGGACGCAGATCTCCGGATGGTAGAAGATCCGAAACCCGCGGCTGACGGCCCGATAGGAGAAATCCAGCTCCTCGAAGCCGTAGACCAGCGATTCGTCCATTCCTCCCACCGCGGCGTAGATCTCCCGGCGGATGGCGCACCCTGCGGAAATGAAGTAGCTGGTCTCGCAAGCCTCCAGCTCCAGATCCTTCCGCCGTCGCGGGATCTCGAAGGATCGGGCGCGCCGGGTCGCCGGATCGAGGATTCGGAACGCCGCCACCGCGGGGGGCGATTCCACGGCGAAGATCCGGCGGACCTTTCCGAAGAAGCCCGGGTCTTCGATCCCGACGTCGTCGTCGAGGAAGATCAGCACGTCGGCGAGGGAAGCGGCGGCGGCCGCGTTGCGCGCTGCGGGAGCGCCACGATTCACGCCCATCGGCAGAATCTTGAGCGCGGGATGGCGCTCCTGGAGGAGGGCCACGGTGCGATCGGTGGAGCCGTTGTCCACGACCACGATCTCGTCCCCCCCCTCACGTGCCATCGCCGCAAGGGTCGAGACGAGGTCCAGAACCTCCTCCTTCCGGTTTCGCGTGACAATCACGACACCGAGGGTGGGCATTCTTCGTGATCTCCCATGGCGGGCGGAAGGATGGAAGGCGAACAGGCGAGCCGCGAGACCGGGGAGAGTCTAGCGAAGGGATGGGGGGAATGCAACGCGGGGAGAGGGTCGCAATCCGCTCCCGACGCGGCGTTGCGAGTTGACGGCGCGCGATCGACCGCCCTAGGATGGACCGAGCGCGGGCGCCTTGTGCACGCGCCAACACACCCATGCCATCTTTCGCCAGCGAGCACATGTTGCTGAGCCTCCTGGGGCGCGGCGCCGCGTCGCAGGACGGGCTCGCGCGCGTTCCCCCCGCGGAGCTCGTGGACCTCTGCCGGCGTCATCGCGTCTCGGGGCTCGTCTATCCAAACGTGGGGCCGGAGATTCCCCAGCGTGAGGCGATCCTGCCGGCACTTCGTGACACCGTCCGTAAGACGCTGGTGGACAACCTCATCCTTCTGAAGGCGCTCCACGAAGTCGCCGCGACGCTGAGCGAGGAGGGGATCGGCTTCGTCCTCCTGAAGGGCGTCAGCCTTCTTGGATTCCTCTATCCCGAGATCCAGCTCCGGCCCATGACCGACGTGGACCTTCTCCTGCGGGAAAAGGACTGGCCCAAGGTGGCCGACACGCTGCGCCAAAGGGGGTATCGCATGCCGCCTGAGGAGGAGGAGCGCTTCTATCGCGACCGCTGGTATCACCAGCTCGTGGAGTCCCCTGGAACGCCGACCACCAATCTGGAATTCCACTGGAATCTCGAGTCCGTGGAGCGCAGCCGCATCGACCCGGACGATCTGATCCACGACGCCGTGCCTTGCGAGATCGAAGGAGATCCCTTCCTGCGCCTGTGCGACGATCATCTGTTTATCCACCTCGCCGTCCATCTTGCCCACCACTATCAGTCTCCGGCCCTGGTCTGGGTGGAGGATCTCAGACGACTCCTGGCGGCAGGGAATCTCGATTGGGACAGGATCGCGCGCACCGCCAGGACGTGGGGCGTGGAGAATTGCCTCGCCTACAGCCTGGGATACGTGGAGCGGGCCTTCCCGGGATCCATTCCCCCGCGCGCCAGAGGTTTCCGGTTTTCCCCCGCGCGCCGCCTCATTCTCGGCGCCTTCTCGACCGAGAACCCGGTGCTCCCGCACCGTCCGTTGGAAGGAAGGGCGTTGCGCCACGCCGTGAGCATGGTCCTGATGGATCGCTGGAGCGACGTGGCGCGGTACGTCGCGGTGCATGCATTCATGCGCAGCGCGCGCGCCACGGGAATGCGGCCCGCCCTCTAATTCCCCAATCCTCCTTCATGCGGTCCAGGTCTCTCCCGGTTTCAGCGCGACAATCTCCATCTCGGGGAGGTCCGAGGTCAGCTCCCGTAGCTGCTGGGGGCGTCCGGTCAGGGGAGGGAACGTGCCGTAATGGGCAGGGATGACCCGGCGAGGGCGCAGGAGGCGGCACGCCATGGCTGCCTCCCGGGGTCCCATCGTGAAGAGATCGCCGATGGGAAGAATCACCAGCTCCGGCCGGTAAAGCTCCGCGATCAGCTTCATGTCCCCGAACACCGTCGTGTCGCCGGTGTCGTAGAGGCGGAACCCGTCCTCGAAGGTCAGGACGAACCCGACCGCTTCCCCTCCGGGAAGGATGTCATCCCCCGCCTGGATGCTGCTGGTGTGCGAAGCGGGAACCATCGTGATCGGGATACCTTCGATGCTCTGAGTGCCTCCCTTGTTCATGGGACGCGTCTCTTTCACGCCTTCGCGCTCCAAGTACTGGCAGATCTCGAAATTGGCGACCACTTTGGGGCCGAGCGACCGGGCGATCTCCAGGGCGTCCTCGAAGTGGTCGAAATGCCCGTGGGTGAGCAGGAGAAGATCGGCCTTCGATAGAACCTTCATTTCCTGAGGACATGACGGGTTGTTCTTCAGCCAGGGATCGATGATCAGCGTCTTCCCACCCGGCGAGACGATCCGGAAAGCCGAATGTCCCAACCAGGTAATCCGAACTGCCGATTTCTTTTCCATGAAGCCCCCTCGACAGGCGCGAGACGGGACCGTGCCGCCCCGGATCTCAGCGTTGACCGTTTCGCGGAGTATATGGAATACTCCGGGGGCAGTAAACAAATGCGCGCCGGCGAGCGGAAGACGGGTCGTGGATTCGGGAGAGACGCCTTCGCGCGAGGGACCATCTTGAGCGCAAAAAAGAAGCATTCCAAGGAGCTCGAGAAGAAGCGGGAGTCTCGAGACGCCGCCCTCTTGAAGGGGACGGAAGAGCTCCTTCAAGTCGGAGTCGACCTGGAGGATCTGGAGCCGACCGTCGACGCGGTGAAACGCCTGGCCTCCCTCCCGGCGCCCTCCCGTGAAGCCCAGCAGGCCGTGGCCTGCTGGCTGGGGTTCGCCGAGCTCGCCGAGGCCGCCGATCTGCTGCTCGCCATGGAGGGAAGAGCGACCGACAAGGATCTCAAGAGGGAGATCCGCCGCTCCCTCTTCAGGCTGGAGCAGCGCGGCGTGGCCCTTCCCGCCGCCGCACGGAGCGCCGGCCCGGCGCTGGCAAGAGAAACCGATCGAGGCTATCTCTCGCCGGTGGACTCCCGAGGAGATCAGGTCGTCTGGTTCGTGAAGGAAGAGAGCACGGGCGACTATTTCGTGCTCTCCGGCGTGGTGAACGATCGCAAGGGATTGGTGGAAGCGGACGCCGGGAGAGTGGCGCGTCCCGCCTTTCGGGACCTGGTCGAGAAGACGCACCGCCGTTTCTCCCTGAGGATGCTCCCCGCCAGCGCGGCCTGGTGCGATCGGCTGCTCCATGAAGCGTACAAGCGCAGCACGCAGCGGCGCCATCCTGGCGTCTCGCGGTACCCTTCCTACAGGATGGAGATTTCGCACCAGATCCCCGACCCGATGCCTTGCCCGGTCCATGCGCTGGTGGAAGGGGAGGATCTGTTGCAGCGTCGCGATCTGCTGGAGACTTCTCAGCGGCTCTTCGAGGAGGCGGAGCTGAGCGGATGGAGTCTGGAGGCCGAATGGGTCGACGCGCACCGCGAGGCGTTCCTGCAGGCGACCGAATCCCCGCTCGTCCTCAGCCGCTTTCAGCAAAGCGAGCGGATGGAGGCTGCCGTGAGAGAAGCTTGCGAGGCGATCTTCGCCGGCGAGGCGAGGCAGATCTATGCGGGACGGCTGGAAAGCATGGCCTATTACTTCATGCTGGATGGGCGGGCGGCCGCGGCACGACAGGCACTGGCCGTCTCGTGGACGATCGCGGAGGGCAGGCCGCTTGCCGTGGGCGAGCTTCCCTTCGCCATCGAGCTCACGCGGCGCTCGCTCTCGGCGATGGCCCAGGTGGAGCAGGCGAGGAAACGGGAAGAGCAGGGACCCTCGCTCATCGTCAAGCCCGGCGAGCGATGAACGACCTGCGCAGGCTCTTGATCTGGCTCGCCTCCATCGCGGTGCTCTGCGTGGGGATCTGGGGATTCCACTTGGACGAGCTTTCC
>DASYRY010000012.1:0-3640 GCA_036004025.1 Candidatus Polarisedimenticolia bacterium
ATGCAAGCGGGGATCGGGGACGCTTCGAAGCCACCCCCGCCGGAAAAGCCGGGCGAGACCGCGTCCCGCTCAACCTCCCCGGCTATGGGGTGGGACTCTATCGCTTCCGGCTTTCGGAAGCCGCTGTTAGGACTCTAGCCGCAGGTCCATACTAATCCGCTCGCCGGCTCGGACTCGGACCCTCTCCGAGTAGGTCTCGCCGTCGGGCGTCTCGAGCTCGATCTGATGGCTGCCCGGACGCAGGTAGAGCAGCGAAGGGAATCCGTCGAAATCGTCGCACACACCGCGGTACCTGCCATCGACGTAGACTCTCGTGTCCTCAGGGCTGACGTCCATGTCGAGCGCGCCCGCCGGCCTGCCGGCGTAATAGATGGGAGAGACGATGAACGTGGGAGCGCCAAAAACGATCACGCGGCGCGCGTAGTGACGGCGCGGATAGTACCTCCCCCGCACCACCACGGCGGCCGAGACTTGGACGATAGCTCCGAGGAACAGCAGCGCCAGGATTGCGAGCTTGTTGAACCGTTTCATCGGACACCTCCTCTGCTTGTCGATTCAAACAACGAATCTAGCGCCCGAGGGGAAGGCGCGGTTGCTAAGGTGCCACCGAGAACGATGTCTCTTCAGAGGCCTTGATGCCGGCGAGGCGATCCACCACCTCGACCCGCAGCTTGTACTCCCCCTTGGGAAATCGTTCCAGCGGCAGTGAGTAAGCCTGGACTTGCGAGGGTGTCGGGCCCACGTGGATCTTGCCCAGGGAAATCTCCTTCCCATCGCGCGTCGCGAAGTACTCGTAGTCGATGTCGAGACTCGCGGCGCCCGAATCGTCTTTCTTCGCGTTATAGATCTGGTAGTAACAGTTGAGAGAATCGGCGGTCTTGAACGCCTCCTGGCCCGCTTGGACCACCTTCAGCGAGCCGAAGCGGAACGGTGAAGGTTTCTCTCCTTCCGCCTGCGCCTCCGAGTCGAGACTTTGCGCCAGCGTGATGCTGCTCAGCATCAGCTTCTCGGCCTGGGTCATCGGAGGCACCACGAGCGGCTCGCGGAACGTCCCGACCTTGGAGGCCACCTTGTCCTCCGCCGCGAAAACGGCGAGGTATCGCCCCGGCTTCAGCGGCACCACCGCTTGAAAAAGCAGGAAGTCGTCGATTCCGGCTTTCTCGTTCTGGGGCGCGGGGGCGAAGAGTTCCCCCGAAGAGATCGAGACCTGGTTCTCGGGATGGTCCTGATCCACGAACTTTCCGAAAAGCTCCAGGTCCGGAGATTCCTTGCCAAGGATGTTGCGGTACTGGACCGAGGTCGTCCGGATCGCCAGGGTCACCGTCACCAGCGTATTCTCCGAAGCAGTCTTGAAGAATGAATAGCGGCTCTTGAACGGGAAGGCGTCGAAAGTGGAGCGGGCCGTGACCACGTCGTGCAGGATCGCCTCCTCCTTGGGAGGCAGCTGCTGCATGCGCCCGTAGATAAACCTCGTCTCGAACTCTCCCTGAGAGTAAGGGACCCCTTGCGAGAGCAGGAGCGGATCCTTGCCGTTGATCATCGGCAAGTTGAACTCGGGGTCGGTGGCCTGCGGACCCATCAAGGCGAGCCCGTGCGCCACGTCGGAGTCCCAAGTCGGACGCGTGCTCAGCACGAACTCACCCGTCGCATTCTTGGCGAAGGCGATGACCGTGTTGCCGGGCAGGTCCGGAAAGGGAGGCGAGCGGTAAATCCACATCACGGTCCCGCGGTTGGATCGCGGCACGCGGTCGCGCACCATCTCGTCGGGAGGTCCCACGAGGATGTACACCTTCCCCATGTCCGACTTCCATCCCGGCGCCGCAGTCTCGGCGTAGAGCTGGTTGGCGTCGAGCGCGCGGTTGCGGAAGCGCTCTTTGAACTCGTTGATCTCCGTCCTCGGGCTGGGATCGCGCCGTTTCCAGAAGATATCGATGAAGCTGGCGCGTTCCTGCTCGGTCTTGAGCGCTTTGTAGGCTTTGTCCTCTTCTTTGGTGATGATGTAGCGCACCGGCCCTTCCCGCCACATGGGAGTGGGGTGGTCGATGTTCACCTCGAAGAGCGACTCTTTTCCGGATACACTGGTCGGGAAAACCGGCAAGATGAGGGCCGGTAGCAGTAGAATCAGCCGCTGTAAGGCCCGTTGGTGATGCATAATCGATGCAAGTATATCATTACCGGGCAGTTGTGACCGCTTTCTGAAACCGGTAAACTAGCCCTCCCTATGGCGGCAAACCGCGAACGCCTCAAGGCTCTCATCGCCCGGAAGTGCCTCTTGAAAGGGGATTTCGTCCTCGCGTCCGGGGCGCGATCCTCGGTTTATTTCGACTGCAAGCGCGCCACCCTGGATCCCGAGGGGATCGTTCTCATCGGCGAGCTTCTCTGGGAGAGCATCTCCGCCCTGCCGGGGGACGTGGCGGCGGTGGGAGGGCCGACGATCGGCGCCGACCCCATCGTCGGTCACTTGGCCGCACTCTCTTATATGAAGGGGAAGCCCATGGCCGCCTTCCTCGTGCGCAAGGAAGCGAAGGAGCACGGCACCCGGCGGCTGCTCGAGAACCCTCCCGCATCGGGATCGAAGGTGGTCATCTTCGAGGATGTCGTCACCAGCGGCGGGTCGACCCTGGAAGCCATCCGCGCTTCGCAGGAGGCGGGTCTCGAGATCGCCGCCGTCTTCTGCCTGGTGGATCGCGAGCAAGGTGGGGAGAAGGCTCTTGCGGCCTACGACTACCGACCGCTTTTCAAGAAATCGGAGTTCGAGCTGTGAGGTGGCGGCGCTGGCATAATCGGAGCTCACTGCAACGATGACCGAAGGAGGGGCCTGATGAGAACCTGTGATAGGCGAGAGCGGGCGGCTTGGCTTTTCGCCGTCGGCTGCGCCAGCTTGATCCTGGCATTACTGGTGACGGGCTGTGCCGCCCACCAATCCCCTCCGAGCGAGGACCCCGCCCAGCCCAAGACTCGTGCATCCCGCAGCGGAAATCTCCCGGCGCTACGCCCGCTGGGCGAAGCCACCGCATTCGAATTCCGCGACGCCTTCGACGATGCCAAGGGCAAGACCCGCTTCATCGTCGCGCTCTCGCCTACGTGACCCGTCTGCGTGCGGGGGGCCTCCGCGCTTGGTCAGCTGATCGCCCGCTACCCGCAAGCCGATGTCCGCGTCCTCGTCGTATGGGAGCCGGTCATCCCATCCGATACCGGGCCCCCGACCCGTTCCGTTCGCAAGCCCCTGTTCGATCCGCGCGTGGTGGAGTTCTGGGACGAGCACCGCTGGCTCTCGCCACGCATGATCGAGCGTGCCGCCATCATGGCGAGGGAACACGGAGAAGAGGCGCCCCTCGGCCCTGAAGATATCGCATGGGACATCATCGCCATGTTTCCCGGCGACTCCTCGTGGGCGGAACCCTTCCCCATACCTTCCTGGTATGGCGAGCAGCCGGTCGTGCATTCCCTCGGACCGGTGGAGGAAACGCTCAAGAAGGACGCGTCCCCACCTGATTCCCAGCCTTTTTCCGAAGCGCGCCCTTGACGGAAGCCCCCGATTTTCCTAATATTTCCACCTCGATTCGTACCTTGAAGCTAGGGCCCCGCGCCCCATACTCCTCAGTAGCTCAATGGTAGAGCATCCGGCTGTTAACCGGAG
>DASYRY010000013.1:0-3645 GCA_036004025.1 Candidatus Polarisedimenticolia bacterium
CCACCCCGAACAGGAGCAGACCCGCCGCCCCTTCCGCGACGGCGAGGATGCGCAGAACTCCCAGAGGGGTCACGTCTCCATATCCGATCGAGAGAGCGGTCACGAAGCTGAAGTAGAGAGCCGTTCCGAAATCGTACAGGCTTCCGTCGAGGAGGCGCCCTTGCGAGATCAGGCCGCGGCCGGTGGCAATGCCTTCGATCCAGTAGAAAGCCGCGAAGCCGAGAATCATCCACAGCCAGATCATCAGCAGCCGCCCGATCGAGAAGCTTCCCATCGATCCGGCCCGGGTGGCGATCCGATTCCCCAGGTCCGTAAGCGGTCCCGCGCGGGCCCGGGAAAGAGGCTCGATTCTGACTCGCTCGGAGAAGCGCGGCGCACCGTGGGCCACCGCGGGATGAGTGGACTCGAGCTTCCCTCCCGACTCCTTCCATTCGGCGAGGCCTCCTGCGTAGTGACTCACGTTCCGATATCCCAGGGATTGGAGCAGACCGACCGCCTGCTCGCCGAGAGGTCAGGTGTTCCCGCCGCAGTAGGCGATGATCTCGGTGTCGAGATCGGGCAGAACCTGCCGCGCTCGAAGGGGAATGTCGCCAAGAGGAAGATGAAGGGCGCCGGGGATGTGCCCTCCGAGGAAGGAATCGCGGGGCAGGACGTCCACCACGCGGACGGTGCCGGCGCGCATCTTGGCGCGCAGCTCCTCGAGGCTGACCGAGGGAGCGGGGTGCGAAGCGGGGATGGGCATCGGCTCGCTACCAGCGGGTCTTGTAGACCGGCTCGATCTCCACGGGAACGCCCCGGACTTTTTCGAGATCCGCGGCGAGGTCGGCGGGGACCGTTCCGTAGCGCGCGAACATCTCCTCCGCGGCGCCGCGGTCCCCCGAGCGCTCGATCTCGAGCACCTTCGCCGTGAGATCTCTCAGCGATGCGCGCATGCTCGCGGCGTCCACCGACCAGCGCCCCGTAGCGGCATCCCGGCGGATCGCGCCCTTTTCACGCGCGAAGTTCAGCTCCACGATGGAGGCCCGGCCATGCGCTTCCCCGACTCCGAAGCGCACCGCGCGCAAGATCGAGCCCAGGTAGGATGCCAGATGCTCCGTTTCCGTCTCCGCGGGCATGACGCGGTGATCGAAGAACCAAGCCATGGAAACGAGCCCCGCCACCGTGGCCTTCAGCTCCTCCACAGCCGAAGCAAGGTCGCCCAGCCTCTGATTGACCGGCACTTTTTCGTCGGTCCCCCTCACGTAGCGCGGTCCCAAGGCATGGGCCAGCTCGTGGAGCATGACGTTCTCGAAGACGCCGCGAGGCGTCACTTTAGCGGCCTGGGCCGGGTCGAGCAGCTCTCGGCTGATCGGCAGGATGACCTTGTCGACGCGCGCCTCGAAGATGTTCTTCCAGAAAACCTTCTTCGTCCCCTTTTTCTCGTGGACCCTGGGATCGTTCGGCAGATTGGCGGCCGCCGCCTGATAGCCCACCCGGAGATCTCCTGCGCGGAAGATGTCCCGGACCACCACCATCGGAGACGACAATCCGCCCAGCTTCCTGCGATCCGCCTCGGGATACGGGAGGTTGTCTTCCAGATCCTGGAGGTGGGAGATGTAGACGGCCAGCTTGGCGCTCTCCTGGACGTCACGCACCGCCACCGACGCCTCGTACGTCGCCTTGATTCCCATGAGCCGGTCTTCGTAGGTCTCAAAGGGTCCGAAGACCAGCTCATGAGGCGAGTTCTTCAGGTCGATCCAGTCACAGTCGCTCTGGAAATAGTCGTCGGTGCGCAGCGCCTTCGCCTTGGAGCGGAGATAGCGACCGAACGACTCGCTCGCCGAGAGGGCGGCCGCGGCCTCCAGCTCCTTCGCGGCGGGCTCGATCCATCGCGCGTACTCTTCGTGGAACGGGATCGCGACCAGATCCTTCCCCCGCCGCTTGACGACCGTGGTCGGAGAAAGGAGCGCGTCCCGCTGATCGGGATGCGCCGCCACGTAGTCCTCGAATTCCTTCCGGGTCAGATCTTCCGGATAGAAGCCGCCGCCCAGAGGCAGCGGCTCGGATCCGAGGAAAGGCTCGAAATCTTCCAGCCGATCGAAGGGACCTGCATGGAGGATCACCAGGCGGAGAAGAGCCTTCGAGAGCGGGTCGGACTTGGCCCGAAGCGCGTCGCGGATCTCGGCCGCTTTGCGGTACGACTGACGCCAGAACGCCTCGTCGATCTGTTGCGAGGCGGCGACGAGGTGCCGGAGCAGCTCGCGATCCTTCTGCGGCAGCTGCCGGGCGTCGAAGGCCATCTCGACCGGGACGATTTTCTTCAAGCGCCGCTGCACCGCTTCGAGAGTGGGCGCGCCCGCTGCTGCCGTCTCACCTGCGGGGCGGGTCATGGCAGCTCCCGGAAACAGGAAGAGGCCTGCCGCCAGCAAGAGCCGGCAAGCCGCCGCAATCCGCATGGAAACTCCTCCCTGTGCTGCATGTTCGATGGTCGCGACAAGTGGACGTCAGGATAGTCTGCAGCCGAAGGCGGGTCAAGAACTCCCACCGGTCGGGAGAGGGCGAGAGAAGATGCCGAAAATGAGAACGGCGAGGACCATTCCTCGCCGTCTCAGCTCGTCGTACGCCAGTTGTCAGCTCTTCGTACGGTCAGCCGCTCCAGGTTGATAAGAGGCCGTCAGCCTGTTCTACCCGCAACGTCCGCGCCTCACTCCACTGCAAGTCCCGGGCCCGACTCGATCGGAGAACCTTCCACCTCCCGCTAACCTCTTTCGCTCCTGAGCCTTGAGCAACGCCTCTTTGCGCCGGTGTCAACGTTTCGGACAAGGAGCACCTGGTGGGATGTGCGAAGACCCTACGCTCTCACCGCCCCGCCTTCGAGCCACTTCCACTAACTGGGGCAAAGGCGTGACTTGGCTGTGTGTTGAGCGCCGCGACACGCCTGGTGGGTTTCTCGACATCTCAGGATGGCACGAGCTTCGCTCTTCCCCTCATCCTTATATAATGTCCACCGATTCTGGAGGGAGGAACTTGTCCCGAAGATTGCGTCGCGTGCTCTGGATCGGAGGAGGCCTTTTCGCCGGACTCATCCTTCTGGCCCTCGTCATTCCGCTTTTCGTGGACATCAACCGGTATCACGACTCGCTGGAATTACAGGCTGAGAGACTCCTCGGCCGGGACGTGACGCTGGGGAAGATGCGCCTCACTCTCCTCCCCATCCCGGGCGTCAGTGTGAAGCCTCTGACCATCGCATCGGACGTGAAGGGGGATCCGGCGCTTCTCAAAGCCGAGTCTCTCGCGGCGCACGCTCGTATCCTTCCCTTGCTGCGGGGCGATATCGCGGTGGCTTCCCTGGTGGCGCACCACCCCGAGCTGAGCCTGCACCGCTATCCCGACGGGCGCTGGAACCTCCCCGAGCTGCCGGCGCAGGGATCGGCACCGGTCCCGCCTCCCTCCGGCGCGGTCACGACCCGAAGCGGATTGAGTCTCTCGAAGCTGCGCATCGAGGGGGCGAAGCTGCAGCTCGTGGACGAGGCGGTTCTTCCGGGAAGAAAGGTCACGACGACGCTTCATGGCGTGGATCTGGGGCTGGACGGTTATGCGCCGGGACGCCCTTTTCGAGTCAGGCTGGACGCCGAGCTTCCACCGAAGGACTCCGGCCGTCTCAGC
>DASYRY010000014.1:0-1891 GCA_036004025.1 Candidatus Polarisedimenticolia bacterium
GAGCTGGCGCCGCGACGGCGCGAACGCCGGCCGGATGATCGCGCTCATCGCACGGCGCTGAGCCACTTGAGCGCCAGAAACTCCCGGCCCGGATCTCGGAAGCCTCAGCGAGGGAGCCCTTCCGATCCGCGAGGTCAACCCGCGGATCGGCCCGCGGCTTCTGCCCCCTGCACGCTCCGCCGCGACGCCGGTTTCCGCCCCGTCTATCCCGCAGGGGAGCGCCTCTGCGGCGTCGTGGTCTGGAAAAGGACGTCGCCGACTTCGTTGGGACGCTCCAGGTTCTTCCTTTCCCTCTGGGAGAGGGCCGGGGTGAGGGGCGGACCGAAGCCGAGGTCCTGGTAGACAGTGCCATGGCCCCGGCGCAGGCGATACAGTTTGCGGTTGTGACGCCAGGCCGGAACGATCCCTGCTCCTGCGGCAGCGGCAAGAAGTTCAAACGCTGCTGCGGGACGGGCACGGCGGCCAACACCGGCGCTTCGCCGCCGCTGGCGCCTGCTCGAACCACACGGCGATCCATGCCCACAATCGTCAACAATGACGGCAACCTGATGGTTCAGACGACGTCCTTTTACGAGGTTCTGGACGAAGAGTGCGTGCTGATCGAAATCGAAGGCTGGCGCCCGAAGCCGGACGTCGATGTGAAGCGTGACCGAAGCGGCAAGCTCGCGACTTTCAACGTGAACTACCAGCGCAAGCCTTTGGAGACACGTGGACTTGGCGAACGAGTCCTCGTCGCGCACATCACGTGGAGGAAAGGAGAGAACTTGCTCGTCGAGACTAACTCCACGGAACGAGACCTGGAGATTCGGAACAAGCTCGAGGGCGGCGGCGGCGATCTTCGGCTCCTTCGCACGCTCGGCCGCTCCGCCGTCGACCTGATGTCCGAGCCGGTGCCCGAGAAGGACCGGCTCCGGCTGGAAAGGGAAGACCGGGATCTGGCGGCTAACCCCGAGGTTCAGGAGCGAATCGCCGATATGTTCCGCGACTATTCACTGCGCTGGTGCGATACGACGATTCCGGCCCTCGGCAACCGCAAGCCACGCACCCTAGTTCGCAACGCGGGGGGGAAAGCAAAGGTTCTCGCCCTCGTCGAAGAGATGGAGTCCCGCCCCCAGCCGGAGGGAGCCGCCGGCATGGACTTCGCGCTGATCCGAAGGGAGCTCGACCTTCCCGGGAAGTGACCCGGCTCCTCCCTTACCGCCAGCTCGCTGGTCGGCCAGGCGGCGGGGGCGACCACCGAAGTTGGCCCGATCGAGGCACGCCGAGAGGCCGGTCCTCTCCCGCGGCGAGCCGTCTGCCTTCGATGGCGAGCTTGACTCTGCCCCCTACTCCGGGTGGGAGACGCCGATGGCTTCACGGCTCCAGCGCGCGCGGTACCGATTCCCGGAGGGTGCCGACAAGAGGCATCAGCGGCCTCCCGTAGCCCACCAGCGATACGCCTCGATCCACTCCCAACCGGCCGGCTTCGGCCAAGGGAGAAGCAGGTCGAGGATCGGGACCGGCTGCCGGTGGCGCCCGCGCCGGCAGATCGCCACGATCTCGTCCGCTTCGTTCATGTCTATGCGCTCGACCTTCACGTCGACGCCCAGAAGTTTCGTCTCGAAGGGAAGCGCGAGCTTGTCCTCGATTATCGTGAAGAGCCCCACCGCCTGCTCGGATTCGCCGTAGGCGTCGACGATCGCCTCCTCGACCATCGCGTTCAGCCTCCTGCGGCTTAACCTTGTGCCGAGCGCTTTTCGAGTCCGCATGACTGCCGAACGACACCCAGCGAATCCAAGACCCTCACTCGCCCCATCTCGCACCGGACGAGATTCGGATTCTGCGGGATGCCGAACTCTCGATCGACGAGTTCAGAGAGGCTGTCCTGAGGCAAGTCACGGCCGCGAGGTGA
>DASYRY010000015.1:0-2866 GCA_036004025.1 Candidatus Polarisedimenticolia bacterium
AGGCGATCTCGAAGCCTTTCCACGCCGCGGGGATGCAGGGATCCATGCGAAGCGCAGGGCCCTGCTTACGGAAACCGAGGATCCATTCCAGGCCCGAGCGGTGGAGCCAGCCCGCCGCTCCGGTGTACCAGGTCCATCCCCCGCGTCCCACGTGCGGAGGTTCGGAGTAAATGTCCGCGGCCACGACGTAGGGCTCCACCTTGTATCGCGAAACGTCCGTCCGACGGACCGCACGATAGATGGGGCTGAGCAGGTTGAAGAGATCGAAGGCCTTGTCCCCCTCGCCGAGCTCGGCGAAAGCCAGAACCGACCAGATCGCTGCGTGGGTGTACTGACCGCCGTTTTCCCGGATTCCTGGCGGGTATCCTTTTATATACCCGGGGTCGAGAGGGGTCCGGTCGAATGGGGGAGAGAGGAGCAGCAGGAGCCGGTCGTCTCGTCGAAGAAGATGACGCTCCACCGACTCCATGGCCTGACGCGCGCGCGCCCTGTCGCCGATGCCGGAGAGCGCCGCCCAGGACTGCGAGATGGAGTCGATGCGGCATTCGTCGTTTGCCGCCGACCCGAGGGGCGTCCCGTCGTCGAAGAAAGCGCGCCGGTACCACTCTCCATCCCACGCTTCACGCTCGAGCGATCCCTCCAGCGAAGCGGCCTGCGACCGCCACCGCGTCGCGCGATCGGCCTCAGAGCGCAAGTCCGCGATGCGGGCGAACTCCTGCAAGTTCACGAGGAGAAACCAGCCCAGCCAGACGCTCTCTCCCCGGCCGGCCTGGCCAACGTGGTTCATGCCGTCGTTCCAGTCCCCGGCGCCGATCAAGGGCAGGCCGTGGTTGCCGGACTCGAGGCTTCGATCCAGGGCACGGGCGCAATGTTCGTACAGCGTCGCCCGCTCCACCGACTCCCGGGGCCGGAAGAAGTTTTCCTGCCGATCCTGCTCCAGGGCCGCCCCCTCGATCCACCCAACCTCCTCGTCCAGGATCGCCTGATCCCCGGTTGTCTTCAGATAATGGGTCACCGCATAAGGCAGCCAGAGTCGGTCGTCCGTGATCCGGGTCCGGACTCCGCGGCCCCCGGGAGGATGCCACCAGTGCTGGACATCCCCTTCGGGGAATTGCCGGGCAGCGCTCCGGAGGATGTGCTCGCGCACGATGTCGGGCCGGATCGCCGCCAGGGACAGGACGTCCTGAAGCTGGTCGCGGAATCCGTACGCCCCTCCGGACTGGTAGAACGCCGAACGGGCCCAGATGCGGCAGGAGAGCGTCTGATAAAGAAGCCAGCGGTTGAGGAGGAGATCCATGGAGCGGTCGGGAGTCCTGACCTGAACCGTGCCCAGCACCCGGTCCCAGTATTCCTGAACCTCGCGGAGAACCGAGTCGCAGCTCACCGCGCGATAGCGCTCTACGAGGGATCGGGACTCCTCACGGCTCTCTCCCTGGCCCAGCAGGAACAGCACCTGGGTGTGTTCTCCCGGTCCAAGCTCGACGATCGTCTTGAGGGCGGCACACGGATCCAGGCCCGCTCCGGTGCTCCCAGAGAGAACCTTTCCGCGCTCCAGAGACGCGGGATGGTCCAGGCTTCCGTTCCGGCCAAGGAACTCGAGACGGTCGCCGGTCCAGGAAGTCTGGCGCCCGCCCAGATCGCAGAAGGCGACCCGGCTCCCGAACTCCTCGTTCCAGGGATTTCTCGCGAACATGGCGCCGGTCGCGGGGTCGATCTCGGTCACCACGAATGGGGCCGAGCCGGCGCGCCCCACCCCCAGCGCCCACTCCGCGTAGCCCGTGATCGAGAGCCGCCGTCTGACACCGGATTGATTCTTCACAGTGAGACGGGAGATCTTGATCGGATCACGCAGGGGCACGAGCATCAACAAATCCAGAGCGATGCCGTGAGACGCGTGCTCGAAGCTGCTGTACCCCTGGCCGTGTCGGATGACGTAAGGCCACGCTTGTTCGCGGATGGGGAGGCAGGTCGGCCCCCAGATCAGCCCGGTGTCCTCGTCGCGCACGTAGAGCGTCTCGCCCGGCGTGTCGCTGACGGGGTCGTTCGACCAGGGCGTGAGCTTGTTCTCCCGGCTATTCACGGACCAGGTGTGGCCGGAGCCCGACTCGGAAACCTGGAACCCGAATGTCGGGTTGGCCACGACGTTGATCCAGGGAGCCGGTGTCCACCGCCCCCTGCCCAGAGCCGTGACGTATTCGCGGCCGTCCGGTGTGAACCCTCCCAGGCCGTTGAAGAACTGGAGATCCAGGGCGGGCGGGATGACGGTCGGCGCCTTCTGATGCACGCGGAGCCGCGGCGGGACCGGCTCCGGCCCCGACCGCTGCAGCCGCACGACCTGCTCGGACAGCGTGCCCCGCCGCGCGATGATCAACACCCGCGCCGCCGAGCGCAGGAGGAGCCGGCCGGACGGGGGGAGAAGGTCCTCCCGCAGCACGAACACGCTTCCATGCTTCCCATGTGTCTCGTGGCCGAGGGAGGACTGGCTGGCGCGCACCATGGCTTCGATGGATTCATGGAGATCCTTTGCATAGGAGGTTCCCTTTGCGTTGAGGATGACCAGATCCGCGGAGATCCCCTTCAGTCGCCAGTACTCGTGGGCTCGCAGGATCTGCCTCACCACTTCCAGCTCATCGTCGCCCTCGACGCTCACGAGGGCGATGGGAAGATCCCCGGAGATACCGTAGACCCAGAGCCCGGAAGGACCCACACGGTTGCTGGCCAGGTCCCGGGGCTCGGCGCGCAACGTGGGATCGGAGAACAGCAGACGATTGGCAAGGCGCTGGAAGAGATGGGCCTCGTCCTGGGTGATCCGGAGATGGTTCAGCTGGACCTGAGCCTGCGTCCAGGCCAGGGTGCTTTCCCGCTC
>DASYRY010000016.1:0-3325 GCA_036004025.1 Candidatus Polarisedimenticolia bacterium
AGGACTTATTCTCGTGCGGCGAGGATCGCACGAACCAGCGTTTCACATGAACCTTGGGGCGACCGGGCCCGCTACCGCGTCCACTCCATCCACCGCTGAAAGAGCTTCTTCACGAAGGGGGTCAGCCGCGTTCGATTGTACGCGTCGCCCACCTGCTTGATCGCTTCCGCCTGGGTCGGGTAGGGGTGGATCGTGTTGGCGATCGTGCCGAGTCCCAGCCCACCCACCATGGCCAGCGTGATTTCGTTGATCATCTCGCCCGCATGGCGCGCGACGACCGTGGCGCCCAGGATCTTGTCGCTTCCCTTGCGGAGGTGAACTTTGACGAAGCCTTCCTCTTCGCCGTCGGCGATGGCGCGATCCACCTCCGAGAGCTTCCGCACGAAGGTGCTCGTCTCGATCCCCGTTTCCTGCGCGTCCTTCTCGCACATCCCCACGTGGGCGATCTCCGGATCGGTGTAGGTGCACCAGGGCATGACCAGGGAGGAGAGTCTCTTCCTGCCGAAGAAGAGCGCGTTCTGGATGACGATGCGCGCGGCGGCGTCGGCGCCGTGAGTGAACTTTCGGGCCATGCAGATGTCGCCCGCCGCGAAGATCCTGGGATTCGTGGTCCTGAGCGTGTCGTCCACCTTCACCCCCCGCTTCGGGTCGTATTCCACACCGACGATTTCGAGGCCCAGTCCTTCCACGTTGGGGGCGCGCCCCGTCCCGACGAGGATTTCATCCACCGTCCGCCGCGTCTCCCCCGTGGGGCCGGGAACCATCAGGGTCTTGCCCGAAGAGGCGCGCTCCACGCGCGCCGGGCAGGCGCTCAGGAGCAGCTCGATCCCTTCGCGGAGGAAGGCTTTCTGGACGAGTTCCGCGGCATCGGCGTCTTCGCGATCCAGGATGTGGGAGGAGGAATGGATAAGCACCACCTGACTGCCGAGCCGGCGGAATGCCTGCGCCAGCTCGCATCCGATCGGACCTCCTCCGATCACCGCCAGACGGGCGGGACGCTCGGCCAGCGAGAAGACGGTCTCGTTGGTGAGGTATCCGGCCTCCTCGATGCCGGGAATGTCGGGACGGGCCGCCCGGGCGCCGGTGGCGATGACCGCCCTCTTGAAGCGCAGCGTCTTGCCCCCCACCTGGACCATGTCGGGTCCCGTGAAGCGAGCGTTCCCCAGGAAGACATCGACCCCGAGAGCGCGGAACCGTTCGGCCGAATCGTGGTGGCTGATGCGAGCGCGCAGCCTGCGCATCCGTTCCATCACCGCGGCGAAATCGGCTTCCATGGCCGGGGCGCTGAAGCCCAGGCTCTGGGCGTCCCGAGCGTCTCCCACCACGCGGGAGGATCGGATGAGGCATTTGGAGGGGACGCATCCATAGTTCAAGCAGTCCCCGCCCAGAAGGTGGCGCTCCACCAGAGCCACCTTCGCCCCGAGCCCCGCGGCGCCCGCCGCCGTCACCAGCCCGGCGGTGCCCGCTCCGATGACCACCAGGTTGTAGCGCGCGGCTGGCTCGGGATTGATCCAGTCGGACGGATGGACGTTCGCCAGCAGCTCCCGGTTGTGCCCGTCGAGGGGAAGGACTTCCGGTGCGGGCGAGGCCGGCTCGGGCAGCGTATCGGCTGGGGACATGGCTCGATTCCTCCGGGGCCGTTCCCCCGGCAGCGCCGGGATTCGGGATCCTCGAAACTCGGATGCGGAAGTGTATCTCCAGGGTTCAGGGCATGGAGATTTTTTTTCGGGTCAACGGCCCCGCCTCGACGGTAGGAGAAGCGAGGCTCGAAATCCGCCTTGGGACAAGTTTTCCAGGCGGACCTCTCCACCATGGAGCGAAGCGATCTCCTGCGCGATGGTCAGTCCCAGTCCCGTCCCTTTCTTTCCAGTGTCCGGCCGCTGCAAGGAAAAGAACTTCTGGAACACTTTCTCCTTGGCGTACGGCGGAATTCCAGGGCCTGCATCCTCGACGCTGAGACGAACGTCTGGGCCGGCTCTCTCGCCGCAAAGACGAATGGCGCGCCCCGAAGGACTGAAATCGATCGCGTTCTGGAGGAGGTTGGCGATCGCCTGGTGGAGAAGGAATGGATCCCCCTCGATCGCGAGCCCTTCCGCCGCCTCCACGCGCAGCTGCAGATCCTTCTTCGCAAGGATCGGCGCCTTGCTCTCCTGCACGGATCGGATCATGTTTTCGAGAAGGATGATCTCCACCGTCTCCAGGGACTTCCTGGTTTCCAGCTCCGACAGGCTCAACATCCGCTCGACCAGATCGCCGATGCGCTCGGCCTCGTTCCGGATATTGGAAAGGAACTGGTTCCGCTTCTCCAGCGGCATCTCCTCTTCGAGAAGCTCGGCGGCGCCGCGGATGGCCGAGACCGGACTCTTGATCTCGTGGGTGAGCGTCTGGACATACTGCTCGACGTATTTCTTCCCCTCGAGCGACTCCCGCATCTTGTCGAACGCGTGTCCCATGTCACGCAGCTCGGTGGGTGCCAGACGCGGAAGCTCGACCCGCCTTCCTTCCCTCACGTCGTTCGCATAAAAGGTGAGGCGCCGGATTTGGCTCGAGAGCCACCCGGAGACCAGAAGGCTCAGACACATCGCGGCCAGCGTCGCGAGCGCTCCGGTGCGGAAGATCTTGAACTTGGCCGATCGCAGAAACGCGTTGACGCTCGTCGTCGGCTCGGCGACGGTGAGGGACCCGACGATCTCCCCGTTGAGTCGGATGGGAGCCGCGATGTAGAGGACTGCGGAGGCGGGGTCCTTGGGGTCTCTTCGCGTCGTGCGGGCGCCGTACCTTCCCTGCAGGGTCAGTGCGACGTCCCGGAGCTGGGCATAATCGGCCCCCACGTTTGCCGGGTTCTCGGAGTCGAAGAGCACCATTCCCGCGGCGTCCGTGACGTAGATCTGCGCGTCGATGTGCCTCTTCCTCATCGCGTAGATCTGCGCCGAGAGGATTCGGGTGTGGGCCCCCTCGAACAGGCGGGACAGGTCGTCGGGACCGGAGTGGCCGGCCTCCATGAGGTGGCCGATGACGGTCGCCAGAAGATTCGCCTCATCGACCAGCGGCTCCTCGACGCTCTCGAGATAGCGGACCCGGAGGCTTCCCGCGATCCTCGCGATGGGATAGGAAAGGCAGAGGGCAAAAATCAGAAAGTAGGCGAAGAACAGCGCGCTGCCGAGCTTCACGGCTCTTCCTTCAGCGAATAGCCGACTCCGCGATGGGTTATGATCGGATCCTCGTTCGGACGGACGGCCTTCAGCTTCGCCCGGAGGTTCTTGACGTGCGCATCCACGCTGCGCTCGAGGCTGGTCTCGGGCTGCGCCCACACCAGCGCCATGAG
>DASYRY010000017.1:0-17249 GCA_036004025.1 Candidatus Polarisedimenticolia bacterium
GTTACGCGCAGAAAATCGGCCTGAGCACCTTCCCCACCACCTGGCTCCTCGATCGGGCCGGGCGCCTGCAATATCGCGATAGCGGCGACATCGAGAATCTGGTCGAAGAACACAGCTGGCTCATCGAAGAGCTCAAAAAGCGCTGAATCACTGCCACACGGCCGGCTTTTCCGGCTTGTGCGACCGGCTCCTTCCGTTGTACGGTAGGGCGCCTCTCAAACCCCCCAAACTCCTGCGCCCGCTTCCGGAGGGAATCCATGCGCGTGCTGAAGAGAATTCTGATCGGACTGGTCGTCTTGGTGGCGCTGCTGGCCGGCGTCGGGATGATGCTCCCCCAGAAGGTCCACGTAGAGCGATCCGCCACCATCGCGGCCCCTCCCGCCACGGTCTTCACGGTGCTGAACGGCTTCGTCCAATTCAACAAGTGGTCCCCCTGGTTCGACCTGGATCCGAAGGCCCAATACACCTACGAGGGTCCCGCACGGGGTGTGGGGGCGCGGATGAGCTGGAAGGGCGACCCGAAGAAATCAGGCTCGGGGAGCCAGGAGATCGTCGAGAGCCGTCCCTTCGAGCTGGTGAAGAGCAACCTCGATTTCGGCGATCAGGGAAAGGCCGTCGCCCAGTTCGCCCTCTCCGGAGAAGCCGCGGGGACGAAGGTCGTCTGGAGCCTCGACAGCGACATGGGAATGGGTCCTGTGGGGCGCTATTTCGGTCTCATGATGGACTCCATGGTCGGCAAGGACTACGAGAAGGGGTTGGCGAAGCTCAAGGCTTTCGTGGAGGGGATGCCGAAGGCCGACTTCTCCGATCTCAAGGTGGAGGAGGTCCAGGTGTCGCCGGTGACGGTCGCCTACCTGGCGACTTCCTCCAGCCAGGAGGAGCAGGAAATCGCCAAGACGATCGGGGCCTCCTACGGGCAGATCGGAAAATTCATGGCTGCGCGCAAGCTGAAGCAGACCGGCTCGCCCATGACCATCAATACCAAATGGGCCGATTCCCGATACGAATTCGACGCCGCGATTCCGGTGGATCGAGTGCCGGAGACGGAGGTCGCCTCCGATTCGCCGGTCAAGATCAAGGAGACCTATTCGGGAAAAGCCCTCAAGGTGATCCACACCGGGTCGTACCACGACATGCACGGCACCTACGAAAAGCTCATGGCCTACATGACGGCCAACGGATATGAATCCGCGGGTCCTCCCTGGGACGAATACGTTTCCGATCCCGGCAACACTCCCGAGCCGGAGCTGATCACCAACATCATCATGCCGATCAAGTAGAAGAAGCGTCGCGCTTCGACGCGGACGGAGCAAGGATGGGTGCGATCCGGCTCTTCTTCCGGAGCCGAAGCGCTTCCCCGAGGCCTTTCCCCGCGAGCCCGGCGACGCTGATTCAGCCTAACCCGCACAAATCGAAACACTTCTGTCCTTGATTTCTCTTGCGCGGAGCCTATATTCGAGTGCTGGGGCTTCCCCGGAGGTGGCATGTCCGCGCAGCAGCTCTTGGAGGGAAAATCCGCGGGTTCGGCGGAGTTGCGACTCCGCCTGGCTCGGGCCGGCGTCGAATACCTCCAGGGAGCCGTCCAGAACCCCAGCTTCGGTGAAATCCACCTGGAAATCATCCTTTCCAATCCCATGTTACCCTCCGGGCTCATCCAGGGAATCGCCTCCCAGAAACAGTGGCTCGTCCTCTACGAGGTGAGGCGCGGGATCGTGGCGCACCGGAATGCGGCGCGCGCCCTCAAGCTGAACCTCCTGCATTTTCTTCGCTGGAGGGACCTGGTCCGAGTCATCGAGGATCGGCACCAGCCCCTCGCGGTGCATCGCGCCGCCGAGACCCTGCTGAGAAAGCGCATCGACGAGATGTCCGTGGGGGAGAAGATCGCGCTGGCGCGGATCGCCGGACCGGCGGTCTTTGGTGCGCTTCGAGCCGACCTGCATCCCGACGTGATTGGCGCGCTGCTCGTGAATCCTCGCCTCGTCGAGGAGGAGGTCCTGGCCATCTGCTCCGAAGAGCGAGCCTCGCCCGCCGCCCTGGCCGCTGTGGGAGCCTGCGGGCGATGGAGCTCCAGGCACCCAGTCAAGATGGCCCTGGTGCGCAACCCGCAGACTCCCACGAAGGTCTGTCTGGGCTTCCTCGATTCCCTCCCGGGCATGGATCTGAAGGAGGTGATCGCGGCTCCCTCCACCTCGAGGCTCCTGCGCGCGACGGCCCGGCAGATCCTCAAATCGCGGGAAAGCTTCGTTGACAGGAAAAAGGTGGTTTCCTAGAATGCGTTCCCTCTGCCCCCTCAACCTCAAAGCGCCTGCCCCGAGATCCGGGCCCGTGATAGGTCTTCCTGCATGGCAACGTTCGGCGACACCCTGAAGCGTGAGCGGGAGCTGCGGAAGATCTCCTTGCGGGAGGTCTCCGAAGCGACGAAGATCGGACTGAGGTATCTCGAAGCGCTGGAAGGGAACCGGTTCGAGCAGCTGCCGGGGGGCGTCTTCAACAAGGGCTTCATCCGAGCCTATGCCAAGTTCATCGGTCTGGATGGAGAGGCTTTAATCAACACTTACCTCTACGACGTAGCGCACCGCAAGGCGCCGGCCTCCGATGGGAACCGCCATCCCGCTTTGACGATCGAGGATTTACCGCTCCCCATACCGCCGGTCATGGCCAAGCGGAAGGCGGGTCACGCTGCGCCGGGGAGATTCGTGGCGATGGGCCTTGCCGCCGTGCTCATGATCGCCGCGGGCGCCTGGCTGCTCGTGGCGCGGCGCCCCGCGACGGCTCCCGCGGTGGCCGAGCCGAGGGAGGAGAGCGCGCCGACCCAGATGGCCGGACTCCTGCGCCCGAGCCCCAAGGCTTCGGAGCCGGCTGCCACGACGACGGAGGCTGCGGCGGAGCCGGCGCAGGAGATCGCTTCGGCACCTTCTCCCGCCGATGCTCCGCAGGAAACCGATCGCCGCCCGGCGCCTCGGGGCAAGCCCGCGCTGGGCCTCCTTCTGGGAACCTCAGAGCCTACCTGGGTCACGATCCGATGCGGAGGGGTGGAGAAGCTGAAGCGCGATCTCGTCGAGGGAGAGATGGTCGCGTTTTCTTGCGGCTCCGACCTGTTGCTGAGCACCGGCAATGCGGGCGCTCTGTCGCTCTGGGTGGACGGCAGGGAATGCCTGCCTCTAGGAGAGAGAGGCGCCTTGCTGCAGGATTTCCCGCTCAACTCCGAGCGGGTCCTGGAGATTTGTCCGCAGGAGGAGAACCACTGATGTCTTCCGCCCCATCCCCGGCGACCCACCTCCTGCTGTCTCGCGTCCTTGACCCGACCGCCCCGCGCCCGCTCAAGCTGGCGGCGGCCCGGGGGGCGCTCCCCCTGGCGCGGCAAGACATGTTCGTCGCCCTGGTCCAGCTTGCCTCCGAAGCGGACGACGAAATCGCCTCCGAGTCACGCAAGACTCTTTCGAGCACCCCGGCGGAAACGCTGCAGGCGATCCTTCAGGATCTCGAGACACCCTCTCCGGTTCTCGGCCACTTCGGACGGGATGCAAGCACGCCGCCCCATCTCATGTGCCTCATCGTCGCCCATCCCTCAACGCCGGAGGATCTGTTGCTCCAGATCGCCGATAGTGCGGATCCGACCGTGCTGGAGCAGATGGTGGCGAACGAAACGAGGCTCGTCGCCATCCCGGCCATCGTCACCCGTCTGAAGGCCAATCCCGCTCTCTCGCGCGCCTCGAGACGGCGGATTCTCGAGCTCGAGGAGCACGTGCTCGGGACAGGCGACCGCGAATACGCCCTGCCGGCACCGGAGACCGGGGAAGCGATCTCCGAAGCGCTGCCGCAGGTCGAGGCGACGCTTCCGGAGACGGCGGGCCCTCTGCTGGAAGTCCCTCTCACCCCGGAGGAGCAGGCTGCCGAGGAAGCCCTGCGGAAGACACCCTTGTTCCAGCGCATCGTCCGGATGACCGCAGCCGAGAAGATCCAGGCCGCGGTGAAGGGAAACGCCGAAGAGCGCGCCATCCTGGTGCGGGACCCCAGCCGGCTCGTCTCCACGACGGTGCTGAAGAGTCCCAAGCTGAACGATCAGGAGATCGAGAACTTCGCGAACCTGCGAAACGTCCACGACGAGGTTCTCCGGATCATCGGCACCCATCGGGAGTGGACGAAGACTTACGGCGTGGCCCATGCGCTGACGCGCAATCCCCGCACTCCCACCGGCGTCTCCCTGACCATGCTGAACCGGCTCGTGAACCGCGATCTGAAAAACCTCTCGAACGACAAGAACATCCCGGAGGTGATCCGTCGCTCCGCCAAGCGCCTGTACGATTTGCGCACGCAGCCCCCGTCCAAGGGGAAAAGGAAGTAGCGCACCATGAGGCTTCTCAAGTCGGTCCGCAGCCAGCTGGGGAACTACCACCTCAAGTCGGGCATCTACCATTTCTACCGGAACGAGTTCAAACAGGCGATCGAGTTCTTTGCGAAGGCACTCCAGCACTCTGAAAAGCTGGACGAGGCCGACCTCAGGATGATCCGGTACTACCTCACCCAGACCCACATCACGGCCGGCGAAATCGCGGAGGAGTCGGGTGATCTGGCCCGGGCGATCGAATGCTACGAGGCCGCAGCCGTGGACTCACCCGACTATCCGGACCTGCATTTTCGTATGGGGTTGCTGAGGGTGCGTCTCGGGGACATGGACAAGGCGGTCGTCGACTTCAGGAAGGCGACCGAGCTCCATCCAGCCTATCTGGAGGCCCATACCCACCTCGCCTTCACGCTGCTCTCCTGCGCCAGGACCGAGGAAGCCCTGGAAGAGTTCGAAAGGGTCCGCTCGCTCTCCCTCGCCAACGTCGAAGAGCCCTTCGCCGCGGGACTGGAAGCGGCCCGGCGAGGCGATCTCGCGGAGACCGCGGAGCGGATGCGGGACGCTTTCCAGCGAAGGCCCCAGAGTTTCACGTATCATTACCGGCGCGGCCTGAAAGCTTTGCAGGCGGGACGTTACGAAGCGGCGGTGGAAGACCTCAAGCAGGCGGTGTTCTTCAATCCACGCTTCGCCGACGTTCACAACTACCTGGGCGTGGCCTACGGCGAGCTGGAGCTGCGTCCGGCGGCGATCGCCGAGTTCCGGCAGGCGATTGAGTGCAACCCGGATTACGTCGTGGCCCGGCTCAACCTCGCGTTCAGCCTGGCCGAAGGGAACGAGATCAAAGAAGCCGTATCCGAGCTGACGGCGGTGCTCTCCAAGGAGCCCACCAACCAGGCGGCGCGGGTCAAGCTGGACGAGCTCACGCAGGAACGGGAAGAGCGAGCGAGGATTTCATGAAGTTGACCGCCGCGGGCCTCACCGACGTGGGAAGAAAGCGCAAGGGGAACGAGGATTTCTACCACATCGATCTGGAGCGCGCGCTGTTCATCGTGGCCGACGGGATGGGGGGGCACGTCGCGGGCGAGGTCGCTTCGAAGCTCGCGGTCCAGACCATCCAGGAATTCATGCGCGTCTCGGACACCGATTCAGAAATCACCTGGCCGTTCGAGTTCGACCAGAGTCTCAGCCAAGGAGGCAATCGGATCCAGGTCGCCATCCAGCTCGCCAATCGAGAGATCGTCCGGCACATGGCGAGCCGCGAGGAGCACCGCGGCATGGGAACCACCGTGGTGACGGCGGTGGTCGAGAACGATGCGTGCTACATCGGCCACGTCGGCGATTCCCGGGCCTACTTGATCCGGGAGGGGCAGATGAGCCAGCTCACCCGGGATCACACCTTCGTGAACGAGCAGGTGGAAAAGGGGTTCATGAGCAAGGCGGAAGCGGAGCGCCACCCCGCCCGCAACATCCTCACCCGCGCCGTGGGCAGCACGGAGGACCTCGCCGTGGATCTTTCCGAGACGCCGCTGAAGCCGGGTGATTTGGTCCTGCTCTGCTCCGACGGTCTCAGCTCCATGGTTCCCGACGCCGAAATCCTCCAATCGGTCCTGGAGCACACGAACGACATGGAAGAGGCCTGCAAAGGCCTGGTGTCCCTCGCCAACGAGCATGGCGGCTGGGACAATGTCACGGTCGTGCTCATCCAAGCCACGGACTGACCTCTTCCCTCACTGGATTGTATAGATCTCGAACACATGGCCGACGACCTCCCTCGGGGAAGCGCGTGCCAGCCAGTTTCCTTCCCCCTCGCCATAGGCCCGGGCGAGGTCCGCGCGAGCGCGGGCGACGCAGTGCGCGCTGAGGATATAGGTGCCTGGGCCGGGCGGAGCGAGAAGTCCCTTCACGGTGATCTCCCTTCCATGGATCCCGTAGTAGGCCGGATCGCCGCTCCCGAAATAGCAGAAGCGAAAATCGGCCACCGGATGCAAGCGCAGGAAGTCGCGAAGCTGGATCAATCCCTGTCCCCAATCGAGATTGGAATCGTCCAGCCAGCGCTCGCCGCGCGGCGGGATGCCGGTGATCTGATTGAAATAGGACAGATGATCGGGCCAGATCCGGACGAATTCGACCGCGGTCCAGGCCAGCAGCACCGCCATGGCACCTTTGGCCCAGAGCTTCGCCCCCTGCAGCGCGGGCGCGAGACGGGCGGTGAAGAGGATGAAGAAAGGGAAGCAGGGAATCAGGTAGCGCACCCCCAGATTGTCGGCGGTCAGAGTGTATCCGGCGAAGAAAGCCAGCGCCGGCACGATCAGGAAGCTCTCGTCGAGCGCCGAGGCCTTCCTTCCACGCAGGAAAACCGCCACCGCGGCGCAGAGCATCAACAGAACGGGGATGGGTGTCTTCACCAGATAGGCGATCAGGAAGTACGAGTACCAGCGACCCGGCTTCATTTCCCCCAGCAGGTACGGGAGGTAGTTGGGATCGTGATCCCGGTTGACCGTGGCGAGGCCCTTCAGGTAGACGAGAGGATCCGAGGGAAAGAAGTAAAGCGCCCATACGACCGCCGCGCCGATCGCCAGCATGATCGCCAAGGCCGCCCCGTTCCCCATGAAGCCACGAGACGCGGGCTTCTTGGCGACGAAGCCGCTCGCCTTGGCGCCACGCCCTTTCTTCCCGGCCTTCGGATCCGCGATCGCGGAGGGTCTCCGACTCCAGGACGAGACGAGCAGCAGCACCGCGGTGATCGGGACGAGGATGATCGCCGAGAATTTGGCGCCCAGGGCCAGTCCCAGCGTGATGCCGGATGCCGCGAGTCGGCGTCTTCCCGGCTTCTCCAGATAGCTCCTCAACACGAACAGATAGAGCGTCGCGAAGAACGCGAGCCCCACGTCGGTGGTGACGAGCTGGGCGTGAGCAGTGAGGGTGGGATCGAGGAGATAGAGCGCCGCCGCCAGGATTGCGCCGGGCATCCCCCACAGCCGCCTTGCCCAGAGCGCCGTCACCACGGCGAGGCCGAGCGACAGGAGCACCGCGGGAATCCGCCCCCAGAACAGGATCCGATCGGCGTCCTGCGAGTAGAGGAACTTGCGCCCGAATCCCCACTGGTACACGAGGCCCGGGTGCGAGCGCTTGAGGGTCTCGCGGTCCACCGGCATCTTCAGATCCAGGAACAGGAGGGGGAGGGCGCAGATTTCCTTGATGAGCGGAGGGTGCTGGGGGTTGATCTTGAACTCGCCCGTGGTCAGGTAGGAATAGCCCGCCGGCAGGTGAGCCACCTCGTCGAACGTCGCCGATTTTCCTCGCATGAGGATGGCAGGGAGGAGGAAGCTTCCGGCGAGCAACAAGGCGAGAAGCGCGCCTTCCCAGATGTGCGCCCGGGTCGTGGGCTTCTCGGCGGGAGACATTGGCGGATGCTAGCACACCTTCAAGGGCCGGAAAACGCAGCACGGTTGCTCCTTCCTCCGGGCCTGGGGTAGGCTTTTTTTAGTTTCGCGGGAGAATCGATGGGACGAAAGCCGAAGGCGCCGTCACGCGGCCCAGCGGTCCGGAAAGACGCCCGAGACTCCTTCCTCCCGCCCCTGTTCCTCCTGCTGATCTCGCTTCTCGTCTATTCGAACGCGCTGTTCGGCGGCTTCGTTCACGACGACAAGCCGCTGGTGGCGGAAAACCGCCTGCTCAGGGAGCCTGGCAGCGCCGCGAGGATTCTCACGTCGGGGTATTGGACCACCCGGGATCGCTCCGTGCCGGAGCTCTATCGGCCGCTGACCGTCCTCTCGCTGAAGCTCAATTATCTTGCCGGGCGCCTCTCTCCTTTCGGCTACCACTTCACCAACGTCCTCCTCCACGCCCTTGTCTGCTGGCTCGTCTTCCGGCTGGCCCTCCTCGTCTGCGGGACTCCGGCGGCAGCATGGGCCGCAGCCCTCCTGTTCTGCGTCCATCCGGTTCACGTGGAGGCGGTGGCGGAGGTGGTGGGACGCTCCGAGCTTCTGTCGACCGGCTTCTGTCTCGCGGCGCTTCTTCTGCACGTCCGCGCGCGCCGCGACCAGGGGCGCCCCGGCTGGTCCTTCATTCTTCCCGCGGCATGCTTCCTGGGCGCCTTGCTTTCCAAGGAAAGCGCCGTCGCGCTCCCCGCACTGATTCTTCTCACCGATGGGGCGCAATCCCCCGTGGGTTTCGAAGGGATCAAGACGTCCCGGTTCTGGAAACCCTACTTCTTCTACGGCATCGCGGCCCTGCTCTTCCTCGCGATCCGGATGGAAGTGCTTGGAGCGGTGGCGCGAATCGACGCACGGGTGCTGGACAACCCGCTGGTCGCCATGTCTCGGAGCGCCGCTTGGGGGACCGCCCTGATCGCGCTCGGGAAATACGCGTGGCTTCTTCTCTGGCCGGTGAGGCTTTCGGCGGACTACTCGGGAAGCCAGATCCCCGCCGTTTCCGGCCCGGGGGATCCCAGGCTTCTCGCTTCCGTGCTGTTCCTCGTGACGGCTCTCGCATGGGCCTTCCGCATCCGGCACCGCTGGAGAGCGGGATGGTTCTCGGTCCTCTTCTTCGTGGCAGCGATCCTGCCCGTCTCGAACCTCTTCTTCCCCATCGGAACGATCTTCGGGGAGCGGCTCCTGTACCTTCCTTCCGTGGGTTTTTGCCTGCTGGCGGGAGGTCTCCTTTGCTCGCTGCGCCGCGCCAGGCCGATCCTCGCCACCCTGCTTCTCGTGCTGGCGCTGGTGACGGGATCGGTCCGGACCTTCGCCCGCAACCATGTCTGGAAGGACGATGCCTCGTTCGCCCTGGCGACGGCGCGCGACGCCCCGAACAGCCCGAAGGCCCAGTTCAACCTCGGAGTCTTTCTCGAGGAGCATGGCGACCTGGGAGGGGCGAGGGAGGCCTACCAGAGGGCCGCGGCGCTGGCTCCGGATTGGTCCGACACGCACTTCAATCTGGCCGGCGTTCTGGCCCGGTCGGGAAGGCTGCCGGACGCGATCGAATCGTACCGCCGTGTTCTGGCGCTGCGCCCCATGGACCATCGAGGGATCATGAACCTCGGGCTCGCGCTGTATCAGGCGGGCCGGCATAAGGAAGCAATCGAGCTCTACTCCGGGTTTCTGAAGGAGCGTCCCGATTCCGCGGAAGCGCATAACGGACTCGGCGCGAACTTTCAGGCTCTCGGACGAATCTCTGAAGCGAGGGAAGCCTATGGCAAGGCGGTGGCGCTGTCTCCGGAAAACGTGTCGTATCGTCTCAACCTGGCTCGGGCCCACGAGGCCGCCGGCGACCAGGAGAGGGCGGTGACTGAATACGAGGTCGTGCTTCGGAAAAGCCCGGACAACCTGCCCGCATTGCGCGATCTGGGGATGATTCTGGCGCGACGCGGGCAGTCGGCGGAGGCGTCGCGCCTGCTTCGTCGGGCCGAATCCCTCGCGTCCGGCGGGCTGGATGCGGAAGCGCTCGCCGTGCTTCGCTCGCTTCCTTAGGAGCTCCCCTTCTCAGCTTGCGGGTTCCAGGGTCGCCCTCAGGCGGGAAGCTTCGGCGTTGGAGGGGTCCATCGCGAGAACTCTCTGCAGCTCGGGGAGAGCCCAGTTCTTCAGCCCGGTACGAAGGTAGGTCTTCGCGAGCTCCAGGTGTCCCGCAGCGTCGTAGGTCAGATCGTAGAGATAGAGAGAGTAGCCGATGGATCCGATCGGAGCCCGATTTCCAAGCCACGCGTAGAGATCCCTTTCCCTCAAGTGGACACCCTGCAAGCTGCATACGCTGATGGCGAGGATTTGCGGCCGCATCGAGGCCGGCATCACGTCCCGCGAAGGCGGCTCCAGATGACCGAAGGCGGGAGCGTACTGATAGCGAATCCCGAGAGCCTCAGGAGGCGCGTTCCCGAAGTAGGAAAGATAGACCATGGGAAGGTTTCGCTCGTCCATGAACGTCTTGAGCCCCTTGAGATCTTGTCCCCAGTCGATGTTGGAGTCGCTGAGGTAGCGCAGGCCGTGGCGCGGGCCGCCCACGAGCTCGTTGAAGTAGGCCAGCTGGTGGGGCGCGATCCAGAGGCTGGAGACGGCGGTGAGAACGGCGGGGGCTCCCACGACGACGACGCGAAGGACCAAGGATCGGAAGCGCACGCTCGCCAGACGGGACGCCGTCACGAACAGGAGCGGATAGACCGGAAGGATGTGCCTCAATCCGATGTTGATGTGCCCGCGTGCGGCGGCGAGGAAAAGAATCGCCACGGGAGCCATCAAGAAGAGCGCGTCCTTTCGGCCAAGCGGGACGCCGGCGCGCCAGAAAAACAGCGAGGCCGCCAGGAGCAAGAGGGTCCCGGCAGGCGTCTTGATCAAGAACGCGACGGGGAAATAGCTCCACCAACCTTGCGTGGAGTACTCACCCAGGAAGAAAGCCAGATGCCCTCCCTCCTGGTGCGCGAGCACCCGGACGAGTCCGTTCCACCAGGGGGAGAACCCCTGGAAGAAATAGACGGCCGGGATCGTCAGCACCGACAGAACCAGAAGGAACCCGATGCACGCGAGGGCGCGCCAGGTCCTGGCTCCGGAGGCCGTCTCTCCCCTGCCCCGCGACGCCGCGCCAGCGACGGGCATGGAGAATCCGCCTCCGCAGACCAGGACGTACCCCAGAATCACCACGGTCACGAGGGGGAGGAGCACGATGCAGGAGAACTTCGAGCAGAGCGCGAGTCCCATCGCGATGCCCGCGCCGCAGAGCCAAGGCCAGGAAGGCGAGACAGCATGCTCCCAGAGGAGATAGAGGGTAAGGAAGCTGAAGAGCGCCGCACCCAGATCGGTGGTGATCAGCGAAGCGTTCGCGAGCAGGTTGGGATCGAAAGCCGCCAGCGCCATGGAAAGGAGGGCCGCCCCTTCGCCCCATAATCGGAAAGACCACCAGCCTACCAGGCAGAGGAGCAGCGCTCCGAGAATCAGATTCGGGATCCGTCCCGCGAGGAGGATCGATTCCCACGAGACCGGAGATCGATAGAGAAAATCCTTCCCGATACGCCATTCTTCAGCCGCGCGCCAGAGTCGCTCGTCCGGCTGGAAGGAAATCCCGAAGCGCAGATAAACGGCGAGCGCCGCCAGCTCCTTGATGAGCGGAGGGTGCTCGGGATTGAGTCGGAAATCACCGCGTGCAAGGTAGGAATACCCGGCGGCCAGGTGCACCGCCTCATCGCTCGTCTGGGAATTCGCGCGCATGAAAGCCAGACCCTGCCAGAGGAAAACCATGACCAGCAGCGCGGAGGCGGCCCACAGCCACCCCGGAGTTTCTGTCACAACCCGCTGATCCACGGGAGGTTGTGGACGGGCGGCTCCCTGGTCGCCCTGGGCGTTCTTGGCTTTTCTTCTGCGAGCCTTTCCTTGACGCAACATCAATCCCGTTCTATATTTACGAGGATTACCCTAGGGATCCAGGAGCTGCACACATGCCTTTCAAGCGCCGGAGTCTTGCCATTTTCATTCTTGTCGCCGGACGTCTGGCGATGTCTAGCGAGACTCGGGCCGCCACCAAGGAGGATTTGAGGATCTCCGATTTCTACAACAATTCATCCTCACTCGATCTCCCCCACGGGTCCTCGAAAAAAACGGACGGCGCGGGCAGGCAGATCGACAATCTCCTGGATGGACGCACCCTCCCGATTCCCTGCGCCTCATCGCTGCTCCAGGAGCTTCGGCGTCATCGCGAGGCTTTGGGAGACTCGGCCCGGGATGCGCTCAGGGGCTTGAGTCAGCGACCTTCCCTGCCTCGGGACGGCAACCGCCTTACGCGGGACGGGAGATACAGAATCCACTTCACCTCGGAGCCTTCTTCCCCCGACGCCATCGCCTCATCCGACCGTGACTTCAATGGTGTCCCCGACGTCGTGGACCAGGTGGAGGAAGCTCTCGAGCGATCGGAGACCGAGATCATCCTGCATCTCGGATGGCCCTCGCCGGCCTCGGGCCCGCAAGGGGATCGCTACGACGTGTATCTGGTGAATCTGGGCCCAGGCCGACAAGGACTCACCGTCCCCGACAGGGACATCCCTTCGACTCCTCAGGACGACGCGTTCAGCCACATCCTTCTCGACTCCCGCCTGGAGGGGGCGGCCGTGCTCTCCGCGGTTGCGCACCAAGTCTCCCACGCTTCGCTGCTGGGACTCTCCACGCGCTCCCCCGCGTGGTGGACCGAGGCTACGGCGGCCTGGTTGGAGATTCAGGTCACCGGCGACCCCGCTCCTCACCGGGAGGCGCTGGCTGCACGGCTGGAGCGGCTCGACGCTTCCCTCTCCTCCGACTCCCTGCTGCTTTCTCTCGGCGATCTCCTGTGGGCTTCCTACCTTGCCGAGCGCCGGGAAGGAAAGGGGGAAGAAGTTCGCCAGATCTGGCTCGAGCTCTCCCTGCGAGGGGCGGATCGAATTCTTCCGATCCTCGACGAGGTGCTGCGCCGCAACGGCCAGGGAGATCTTCAGGAAGCATACCGGGAGTTCACACGGTGGACTCTGTTCACGGGGCCGAAGAACGACGGGGACCACTTCAGGCTGGGCTCCCTCTATCCGCCGATCGTCCCCAAAGCGACCCACGCGGCGTTCCCCGTGGAATCGGCTGCAGGAGAAACGGTGGAGCCGCTCGGCGCTTCTCTGTTCCGTTTCGTGGGTGACGGGACCCGGGGCGGATTGAAGATCCGATTCGAGGGTGAAGCATCGTCTCCGCTTCAAGTGGATCTGGTCATCACGCCGGCGGGCGCCTCCCATCCCCACTTGGTGGAGCTGAAGCTCGACTCGCGCGGGCACGGCGAGATCGGGATTCCCTGGCGGGGAGTGCGCGAAGCGGTCATGATCGTCCGCCATGCCGCTTGGGAGGGAGCGCCGGCGCGGTTCCGCTATTCCGCCCAGATCGATCCTCTCTATCCTTTCGAGCTGTCCTCCTTCGGCGCGCTGCCTTCCCCGGGCGGGATCACGCTGCAATGGGCCACGGCCACGGAGACGGATGTCCTGGGCTGGCAGGTCTACAGGAGCGAGTATTCCGGCGGCCCCTTCACACGGATCAGCCCGCTTGCTCTCCCCAGCGGCGCGGACAGCCAGGAAGAAACCGACTACGTCTATCAGGACGCCTCCGTGATCTCCGGGCGGCGCTATTACTACCTGGTGGAGGCGATCACGGTGCTCGGACTTCCCGAAAGGAGCTTCGTCGTCTCCGCCCGCGTCTCGGACGAAAGAACCCAGCCTTAGAAGACGTCCTCCCCTCACTTCCATGCCTTGCCGGCGGCTCTCCTGCCCGGCGTTGGATCTCCCTGGCGGATCGAATAGAAAGCATCCGCGCCGAGCGGACCGAATTCCTGGCGAGAGCCATCGCTCCATCGGATATTCACTTTCTCCACCGAGGTCTGGCCGCCCAGTCCGAAGCTGAGAACGCGATCACTTTGTGAAAGGTAGCTGGAGGCGCTTCGCGTCTCTCTCCACTGGCGGTTCCCTCCCGAAACGATCTCCACGCGCGCGCCGAGGGCATCGAGATCGCGGCGCCCCTGGATCGCCAGCGCGATCCAGTGTCGGGAGCTCCTTTCCGAATCGTTGCGAAGCAGGTGGGCCGGAAGGTTGCTCGCGCTCACCACGATGTCCATGTCCCCGTCGTGATCGAAATCGAGGATGGCGGATCCGCGAACCACGTCCTTCCCCCTGAAGTAATCTCCCACCGACGAGGAAACGTCCCTGAACCGGCAGCTTCCTTCGTTCTCGAAAAGGAATGGCGACTGCCGGTAGGTGATGGTGTCGGAGTAGAGCTCGACGTTGTCCAGGATGTGCCCGTTCCCCACGAAGAGGTCCAGATCCCCGTCGAGGTCCGCGTCCAGGAAGTTCGTCCCGAATCCCAGGGCGAGTAGACTTGGCGAGCCCAGTCCCGAAGGATAGCTCTCGTCGGCGAACAGACCCGATCCCAGGTTTCGAAAGAGCGAGTTCGGCTCCTGGGAAAAGTTGGTGATGAAAAGCTCCTCTCTGCCGTCCCCGTCACAGTCCCCCGCATCCACCCCCATCCCCGCCTGCGGGAGGCCATTCTCGCCCAGAGCGACCCCCGCCTCCTGCCCGCGCTCCTTGAACGTCCCGTCTCCATTGTTGTGATACAGGAAGTTGGGAGTCGTGTCATTCGCGACGAAGATGTCCTGCCAGCCGTCCTGATCGAAATCCCCCCAGATCACACCCTGCCCTTTCCCCGAGGGGTCGTGGACGCCTGCGGCTTTCGAGACCTCGACGAATCGCCCGCCGCCTCGATTGTGATAGAGAAAGTCGGGCTGGCCGTTGAAGGTCCGGGGGTGGCAGTAGATCCGATAACCGGGCTTCATGTCTCCGCAATAGACGTTGTTCTGGATGCTGAAATCGACGTAGTTGGCGACGTAGAGATCGGGCAGACCGTCGCCATCATAGTCCCCGAAGCCGGCGCTGGTCGCCCAGAGTCCTCCTTCCACGCCCGCTTCCCGGGTGATATCGGTGAAGGTTTCTCCGCCATCGTTGCGATAGAGAATGTTCCTCCCGAACCCGGTGACGAACAGGTCGGGGTCTCCATCATTCTCGATGTCCGCCACCGTGCACCCCATTCCGTAGCCACCCCTCCCCACGCCCGAGCGGGAGGTCACGTCCTCGAAGGTTCCGTTGCCCCTGTTGCGATAGAGAGCCGAGGTGCTCGCCGAACCGGAAGCGTCCGGCGGGGAGGCTCCGCTTTGCACGAAGAAGAGATCCGGCCAACCGTCCGAATCGAAATCGAGAACACAGACCCCTGACCCGAGCATCTCGATCATGTACTTCTGTCCATTCGATCCGTTGCGATGGACAAAATGGATCCCCGAGGCAGCGCTCGCATCCTCGAACTTTATGGAGGTCTTCGTGGTGGACGCGACGGAGGAAGCTTGGCCTGGAGGGGTGCGCGCGCGGGTCGCCTCCTTCCCGCATCCCAGCGTGGAGAGGAGGAGCAGGCATGCCAGCCTCTTCACGGAATCCCGCCATCGGGAAGGGGGCGCAGGGTATCGCCCGGGCCGCGCAGGCGCAGGTAGGCGGCCTTTTCCCTCGCGAAATCCTCGCGCTTTCCGAGGGCGAGGTAGATTCCCGCGAGAAAGTAATGAGGCTCCGCGGCCGAGGGATTTGCATGCGTCGCTTTCGTCAGCAAGTCCAGGGCAGCGGGAAGCTCCCCCCTCAGAGCGTGCACGCGCGCCAGCTCGGTGAGCGCGAAATCATCCGCGGGCTGGATCTGGAGCGCGCGCTCGAGCGTTTCACGCGCTTCATCCAGGCGCTGGAGCGCCAGGAGCACCGACCCGGTCTGCGCCAGCGCTTGGGCATCGCGAGGTGTGAGCCTCATGACCTCGCGGAATCCAGCCAGCGCCTCCTCCAGCCTGCCGGCGTCGTAGGCCTCCATCGCGCGGCTGCGCAGCGGACCGACTTTCTGTCGGAACGACTTGCGCTCGTAGATGGCGCGATAGCGGTCCAGCGCCTCCCGGGAGGAATCCTTGCGGCCGGATCGCTGGTAGGCCTTGGCCAGATTGCTCATCGCCTCTTGCGATTCCGGATCGAGGCGCACCGCCTCCTCCAGCGAGCCCACGGCACCGGCGAGATCGTTGGCTTGCAGCCGAACGAGCCCGAGGGCCGCGTGCATGCGGGACTCACGCGGCGCGAGGCGGACCGCCTCCTTGAGCTCCCGGAGGGCCCCGGGAAGATCCCCGGATCGATAGGCGACGAGACCCGCAAGCCGACGGGCGTTGGGAGACGGCTCCCCTTCGCCGGGGAGGGGAGCGCATTGCTCACGCGCGGCGGTCACCTCGCCCGAATCGAGAAGCACCTCCACCAGGGCCTCGCGCGCCTTCACGCGCTGGGCCAGCGGCGTGGATCCGGAAGCCAGCACCTCCTCGAGGAGTTTCCTCGACGCCGCGAAGCGATCCTCGCGCCGGTAAGCGCTCGCCAGACCGAGGGCCGCTTCCGGAGATGCGGGGTCGAGGCGGCGCGCCTCTTCGAGAACGCGGATCGCTTCGCTTCCGAGGTCGTCGGAGAGAAACTGGTTGCCTCGGTGCACCAGCGCGGCGCTTCTTTGACGTTGCTCGGGAGTAGTCGCAGGCGGGGGAGCCAGCGAAGGCGTGGAGGGGGCCTCCCCCCGGCATCCCAGCGCGAAGAGCATTCCCGGAAGCAGGAAAAGCCACCCGCGGGAAGACCGCTCACCCCCAGCTCGGATGAAGACCCTCACTGCACGTATCCCAGGGAGCGCAGCTGATCGAGGAGCTTCTGCGGGATCTCTTTCCTCCCTCTCTCCTCGTCGAGAGGCTTGAACACCGTCTCCACGTGCTTCCACAGATCTTCGGTGAGCCGGGAGGCTCCCGGAGGGGGCGCAGCGGCCAGATTCCGGGTCTCGGCGGGGTCGGCGGAGAGATCGAAAATCTCCAGCGGAGCGACGCGAATCGCGACACCGCTGTTGAATCTCTGCGGCAAGGGGGTGAGGATGATCTTGAGCGGTCCTACGATGCTCGCGAATCGATCCGGTCCGTACTCCACCGACTCCGCAAGAATGGGAATCTCCTCGGGCTCCTCGCCGGTGGTGACGGTCGTCAGGAGACTCCTCCCCGTCATGGCGGAGTCGCGCGGAACCCCGGCGAGATCGAGGAGGGTCGGGGCGACATCCACCAGGCTCACGCCGGTGCGGATCCTCTTACCCGGCGGCACGCGACCGGGAGCCAGGAACATGAGAGGCACGTGAAGGAGCTCCTGGTAGACCGAGTGGCCGTGACCCGGAGAGCGTGCCGAGTCGTGGTCCCAGAGATCCTCGCCGTGGTCCGAAAGAATCACGACGACGGCGCGATCCAGGATTCCTTCCGCGCGAAGAGACTCCAGCATCCCTCCCATGACGCGGTCCGCCTCTGCGACGTCTCCATCGTAGCGATCCGAGATCAGCTGCCTCTCTTCCGG
>DASYRY010000018.1:0-7063 GCA_036004025.1 Candidatus Polarisedimenticolia bacterium
ATGCATTGCATCGGCGAGTTGATCGACCCTATGGCGACGTGATCGAGCTTCAGGAAGGGAGCCAGCACTTCCCGTCGGGCCGCCTTGACGGCCGCCATCATCCGGTCGGACCCGATGGCGATGATTCGGCTGACTTGATCCAGGGGGACACGCCGTTCCCCGAGCGCGCCCTGCGCGTAGGTCACCATTGCCTGAACGATGTTGCCGCGGAAGTGAGCGTCCTGAGGACGGCTCGGGGAGATGGGAGCGCCTGTGTCGGTGCTCCAGATCACCTGCTCGGTGGAGGCCTCGATTTCCTCGCGCTTGAACAGGTCCTCCCCGCGCTTGTATCCGGCGAAATAGATCACCTTGCATCCGTTTCGAGTAAGAGCCCGGGCGATGGAGAAGAGCACGGCATTGCCTAGACCTCCGCCCGCCAGCAGGACCGACTCGTTCGTGGGAACCTCCGTGGGAGTGCCGGTGGGACCCATCACGACCACCGGATCGCCCGGCCTGAGCGCCGCGCAAAGCCGGGAGGAGACTCCCATTTCCAGGACGATGAGGCTCAGCAGGCCCGCCTCCGGATCGGTCCAGGCTCCCGTGAGGGCGATTCCTTCTGTCGCCAGGCGGGTGCCATCCACGAGAGGGGAGTGGGACTCGAAGCTCTGCAACCGGTAGAACTGGCCGGGATGGAATTGCCTCGCGGCCAGCGGCGCCCGCACGATCACCTCCACGATGGTCGGGGTCAGGCGCACGACTTTGTGCACCCTCGCCGTGAGCTCTTCGTCGAGCTTCTCGACGAACTCCGAAAAAGAGCGGTCCCGGGTGTGTTGATCGGCGGGGTTCTGAGCGGCGATCTCCTCCTGGAAGAGGTCGACGACGTGCACGAAGCCATCCTTCGCGGAAGCCATCGCCTTGACCACGCTGCCGGCGTAGATGGGGTGATTGTCGCCGTAGTAGGAGACGAAGCGGCCCTCTTTCCCGTAGGAGGTGAAGAAGCCGACGGACGGAGCCGCTTCCACCTTCTCGAGGCGGAAGCCGCCTTCCTCTTTCACCACGCGATGAGGCTGGAAAAACTTTCCCTGGGGATCCTTCAGAAAGGTACCAGGGTGCTCCTTTTCGTAGGTGATATTCGGCGTGGTCCCCGCCGCGACCATGAGGCTCCGGCAAGGAAGCGTCATGTCCTGTCCCGAAGGGGCGTATTTCCCTCCCCGCTTGTGAAACACGTGGAACCTCAAGGCTTGGATCGCGCCGTGCTCGTCGGGAATGGCCTCGACCGGGTCCAGGCACTCGGCGAAGGTGATCCCCTCCTCGAGGCACTTGATGACCTCCTCGTGGTTGAGCCGGTAGGCGGGGGAGTCCGTCAGCGATTTTCGGTAGGCGAGAGTGACGCCTCCCCACTGCTGGACGAGCCCGATGAGGTTGGGGATCTCGCCCGCCTCGACGGCACGCTTGCGCTCCGCCCGGACGGCCCGGCCGTGCTCCAGATACTCGCGAAGCGTGGCGGTCTCTTCGGGATCGAAGCGGCTCCAGACCGCCTTTTCGCCTTCCTCGCTCAGACGCTCGAACCGTTCCAGGGCCTTCTCGACCTGGAGCGGATAATAGGCCGCCAGCTCGGTGGCCGTATCGATGGCGGTGAGTCCGCCGCCGATGACCACCGCGGGAAGCCGGACCTGAAGGTTGGCCAGGGATTCCCGCTTGAAAGCTCCGGTGAGCTGGAGGGCCATCAGGAAGTCGGAGGCTTTCCGGATTCCCCGGATCAGGTTGTTCTTCATCTCGATGATCGTCGGCCTCCCGGCGCCCGCCGCGATGGCCACGTGATGAAACCCCCGCTCCCACGCGTCATCGAGAGTGAGAGTCCCTCCGAATCGAACGCCTCCATAGACTCGGAAGCGATTCCGGCGAAGCAGCGTCAGATGGGTCAAGGTCAGAAAGTTCTTGTCCCAGCGGACGGTAATCCCGTATTCCGAGACGCCGCCGAAGCCCGCGAGAATCCGCTGATCCAGGTCGGAGGTGATCTCGGAAAAGCTGCGGATGGGAGGGGGAGGATCATCATCCGTTCCGACCCATTCCCGAGGCAGCGGCTCGATCTTGAGGCCGTCGACCGCCACGACTCCGAACCCTTCATTGAGAAGATGCTGGGCCAGCGTATAGCCTGCCGGACCGAGTCCCACCACCAGGATGTTCTTGCCGTTGTACGGAAGAGCGTGCGGACGCCTCACGTTCAGAGGGTTCCAGCGAGTTAGCAATCCGTAGATCTCGACGCCCCAGGGGAGGCCGAGCACCTCGGTGAGGACCCGCGTCTCGATCTGGGGGATGTTGACCGGATCCTGTGTCTGATAGATGCATCCCTTCATGCAGTCGTTGCAGATCCGATGGCCCGTGCCAGGGCACATGGGATTGTCGATCATGACGAGAGCCAGGGAGGCGAGAGGATCGCCCTCGCGCCGCAGAAGGTGCATCTCCGAAATTTTTTCGTCGAGCGGACACCCTTTGACGGGGACGCCCAGGGGGTTGATCTTGAAGTGCCCCTCCTTGCAAATCCCCTTGGAGCACGAGTCCTTGTCGCGCTCATGACAGAAGACGCAGTAGTGCACCTCGCCGAGGATCTCCCGCGCGTTCATGCGGGGATCGGTGAGGGTGAATCCATCCCTCCTCCGGAGCTCGCCCGGAGGCGCCGTCATGAACTGCTCTTCCGGGTGATGCGCCGGGCGTGACGTATGGACGAGATGATCGAAATCGAGGGTCTTGGGAAGGTGGAAGGCGACCCACCCTGCGACTTCCTTGCGTCGAGCCGAATCGTGCAGGCGTATCCCACACCATTCCTCGAGTAGTCGAATCAGTCCTCGAATCATCCTGAGGTCCGATCCATGGGGGTCGGTCGGCTCCGCCACGAGCAGCGCGGCGAGCCGGGGCGGAGGCCCGGTGAAGCGTGCCATCTTCGTGCGGAAGGTCCTGACCCGGGTCACGATGTCGGGGCGCAGGACCGCCCCGCCCTCGACGGTGCCGGCGGCAAGCGATGCCTCCAAATCCATCAGCTCGCAGGAGAGGCGGGCGAGGGCCAGCTCCTTGTCGGAGCTCCCTTCCAGGAGCGTTCCGACGCAGGCGTTGACCTCACCTTGCTTCAACAGGGGAAGCTGCTCGGGCAGGACGTTCTTCTGGACCCTGCGGCGCAGAAAATCGACCTTGAATCGGAAAATCGGGTCTTCCTGGCGGGTTGCCGTCCGAATCCTCTGGATCTCCTCATCGATCCCGAAAAGCCGCGTCACGAAGCGGCTGAGATGGGGACCCATCCTCACGAGGAGATCGGAGACCTGCCGGGGGGGCACCGAGTCGGGTGCCGCGACATAGGCGCGCCAGGATTGCATCAGATCGGCGTCCGAGCGCTCCACTTCCTGATGAAATACTTCGGTGAGATCGCGCAGTCGAAGCGGATCGAAGAGATCGAGGAATTGAAATCCGGGGATACCCAGGAGCAGGCCCGAACCCGCCGCCAGGGTGGAGCCCGAACGGCCAGGTTCGGTCTTCATTGCACCCTTAACCTTTTGGGATCCATTCTCGACCCCATTCAATTCAGCGCCAACAGGTAATGAGTGTTCCATCCTTTGGTTGGCCCGTCAAGAGTTGGACGGCCGGCATCAATGTAAGGCACTGGCAGATCTGTTTCAAGCCGTGAGGGTTAGAAAGCGAGTGGCCCGGCGCGCTCCTGGCCCCCTGTCTTGTTCCGAATCGAAGGCTCGTTCCTCAAAGCCCGGGACCGCAGCGTCCCTAACCCTAGAGATTTATGATGTTACAGCAATAGTCCCCATCCCCAAGATGCTTGACTTGGTTGCTGTCTTTTTATGGTATATTCTGCGCGCCGTAGCAGTACATGGGGGGTACTGTTCCATTTGTTCCGTTTTCCAATTGCAAGGCCTTTCGAGCAGGAGCGTGGCGTGAGGATTTACGTCGGGAATCTGTCGTACCAGGTCACGGATGACGAGCTTCGGCAGGCGTTCGAAGCGTTCGGGCAAGTGTCATCCGCCAGTGTGATCATGGACAAGTTCAGTGGGCAATCCAAGGGTTTCGGCTTCGTGGAAATGCCTGCAAAAGAGGAAGCCGAGGCGGCGATGCGCTCGCTGAATGGGAAGGATCTCAGGGGGCGCGCCCTGAACGTGAACGAGGCGAGACCGCGGCCCGCGGGTGGGGAAGGCCCCCCTCGACGCGGCGGTCAATCCCGCGGATACTAATCCCACCCGACTGTACTCCAGCCACAGCTGGCTGCCGGCGATAGGATGTAGGGGGAGGCCCAATCGGCCTCCCCCTTTTTTTGCCTGGAACGCCGGACCTGCCTCGATCTTGGCTCAATAGAGGCTTGACCCGGCCCCTCGTCCGATTTACTCTTCTCCCCATGATTGGCGTTACCGACGAACCTTCCCGTACTCGTCCTGTTTTCCGATATCTGTCCGAGCGGATGGCCCTCATTCTTGCGCTTGGCCTCACCTTGGTGTACGCCGGCGAAGCTCCTCCCCAAAATGCTCCCGATCTTGGGTCGAGGCTTCGTGGAGTCCTGCTTGGGAGTCCCGGCGACAGGCTCATCTGCCCGGGTTGTCCTCAGGAGCCGGCGCTCCGGGTGGATGCCGTCACCGGGCAGGCCACGGAGGTCCCTCTTCCCTACGAGCGTGTAAATCAAATCGCCACCTTCCCCGATGGCGATCGAATTCTCGCGGCCACGTCTTCGGAGAAGGGAAGGAAGAGCCAGCTGCTGGTTCTATCCGCCAAGAGCATGGCCCCCTTGGGTCGCGTGGAGATTCCCGGGAACGGCGAGCGACTCGTGGTCTCTACCGATGGTTACACCGCGTTCGTCATTAGCCACCGTCCCGAGCGTGGCGACGATGCGAATCCCGAGACGGGGGATTGGGAATTGCTGTCGGTGGATCTGGGCTCGAGCAAGGTGGCGGGCTCCTATCCACTCGCGGGCGCGGCGTACGATCTCGCCCTCACGAATGATGGGGGAAGGCTCCTGCTGGGTCTCGAGGACAAGATCCAGACGTTCACCACCTCGCCTCTCACGGCTTCCTGGTTTTTCAGATCGCCGGGCAAGAACCGAAGGCTGATGGTGCGGCCGAGGCAGGGACAGGTCTACGCGCTACGGGGCACGGAAATCGCCATCTTTCCTCCCGAGCCGCTCCCTTTGAAGGAAGGCGGCAAGGGGGCGGAAGCCAACGACGACGCGCTGGGGGTCCTGAAACCCGAGACGCACATGGATCGTTTCGGATTCTCCCCTGACGGTCGGGTCGCCGTGGCCGCGGGTCGGGCCATGGATGTTCTGATCGTGATCGACGCGGTCCGCGCGAGGATCGCCGGGACCTGGCCCGAAGATTCACAGCCCGTCACGGCGCTGCTGCGTGACGCCGACGCCGCGGAGGCGCCGAAGGGACCGCGCGGAAGACTCGCGCGCGCTCCGATCGGGTTCGCACCGCCGCTCGGGGCGGCTGCTCCGCCCAAGGCCGGCGACCCTGAAGAGCCTGCAGGAATGGCAGATGCCTCGAGGAGCGGCAAGCCTGGGCCTTCCTCGCCCAAGACCGGCGGCACAAGGAGCGCGCCTGTCGATCCTCAGGGGAGCTCTGCGCCCGCCCAGGCCTCGCCGCCCGGCATGGCACCCACCCCTGCTGCTTCGCCTCCGATCGACGAAAAACCCCTCGTCGTTTCACGTCCTCCCTCGCCCCTGCAGGACCTTCCTCCTGAAGTGGCCTCGCTCGAGGAGGTCCGCGGGGAGGCTCTTAGCGGAAAGATTTTCGGCGACCCATCGCAGATCGCCTCGGTCATCCTCTTCGGCCCCAATAGCCTGACCGCGGTCCACCAGCAGGTCTTGCCTTCCCCGGATGGAAGCTTTACCTTCAAACTGCCCCCACGGGGAAAGTATCGAATCCTTCTGGTCGGAAAGCTCGGCATCACGCTCGTTACCCGCCCTCCCTACCAAACCCTGGACATCGGAGATTACGGGTTCAATCACGTCGATTTTCGCGTCTTGGGAACGGTTCCTCATTGATCTGTGTGCGCGGGGGAGTTCGTCGCTGACATGAGCCATGAGTCCCGAGGACTCAGTCCCAAGCAAAAGGCCGCCGGATGCCGACGGCCTTTTTCATCGAGGAGAGGATTGAGTGGCGGGGCCGACGGGGCTCGAACCCGCGACCTCTGGCTTGACAGGCCAGCGTTCTAACCAATCTGAACTACGACCCCGCACGGGACTACAAGTACTGGAGCCACCGACAGTGAAGCATCGGGATGGATTCTTGGTGGGCAGTGCAGGATTCGAACCGGCGACCCCCTGCGTGTAAGGCAGGTGCTCTACCGCTGAGCTAACTGCCCTCTCTGGACCCCGGAGAACCCGGTCCCGCAAAACCCAAGATCCGGCACTGCCAATCGACTGAATAGGCCCGCAAATTCTATTCTTGGCCTTTTTTTCTGTCAACCGGAACGCTTTGGCGCAGACGCTGCATCATGTTCCGGACGTGAGTAGCCCTCCAGTAGAGCCGGCCGCAGGCCGGGCACTCGCGGAATCGAGCATGATTCCGATAAACGTAGGGCGGCACGCGAGCGCGAATCGCCCGTTTCTCGATCGGGCGGGTCGGTTCGTTGCACTCCAGACAGCGCCGGCACCGTCGCGCAGCCAGCATCGCCTCCGGGTTCCAGCGGAAGATTTCCTTCAGCTGATCGTCTAGAAGATGACTGTGGATCAGGACCGAGCCCCGCGCGGCCCTGCGCTGGACGAGCCTCGTGTCCCGAGTGAGCAGGATTCTCGACTCCCTCACCGCGATCTCCACGAGGTCTGCGTCTTCGATGCGCCTGAAGTAGAGGACGTCGTGGCCGAGGATCCGCAGCCATCGGGCGAGTTTGCCCAGCATGCAATCCGCGGCGAAGCGCAGCGTGATGGTTTTGACACTCCGGGGAGCGTGTGCTAGCTTGAGCTTCCGATGTTGTATCGAGCCCGCCGTTCTCTTCGCGATCAAATCCGCACCTTCTCGGGCCTGGTGCCCGCGCTGCTGGCAATCTTTCTGCTGCTTCACGCCACGGAGACGGAGGCCGCGCTTCGCGGAAGGAT
>DASYRY010000019.1:0-4588 GCA_036004025.1 Candidatus Polarisedimenticolia bacterium
AGGTAAAAGCAGCGCTGGAAGGCGTTCCCGGAGTCACTAAGGCCGACGTAAGTCTGGAGAAGAACGAGGCTTCAGTGACCTATGAAAAGGACAAGACCACACCCGAAGCCCTGGTCAAGGCGGTGGAGAAGGCCGGTTTCAAGTGTTCTCTGCCGAAGGCAGGCGAAAAGCCTGCGGAAAAATCCTGACCCGTCGTTTCCCGTTTCGTGCGAATTGAGAAGGCTGGCACCGCATTTCCGGGTGTCAGCCTTGCTGTCTCACCGGTTCTTTTTCCGTGAAGTCTCCACAATTTATTAGGGTCGAATCCCCCGCCCTGAAGACTGGCCCAAATTCGCTGATGCGTTCTGGGCTTCGAAGGGCCTAGTGTTTCTCTAAGACTCCCGACTTTGAGCTCCTGGGTTCGGGATCAAATGAGCGAGCGTAGTGCCCGAAACGGCGAGAAATCCCCTTCCCTATTATCGCTCGCATTGACGCTCTCCCTGAAAAGCGGCCTAGGCAATGGTCGAGTCGCTTCTTCAAGAGTTTGACGATTCGGAGACGTCCCATCCGAGTCCTCGCGGTCGCTTGACTGGGTCGTACCCGACGACGACGAGATCGAAGGGGCGCCTCAGAGGACAGCTGCCACTCTCTGGACGACGTTCCTGGCGTCACGGACGCAATCGGGAATCCCCACTCCGCGATATCCCGCTCCGGTCAAGAAGAGTCTCGGCGCGGTGTCCAGGACCGACTCGACTCGCGAAAGCTTCTCGGCGTGGCCCACCTCCAGGATCGGATTGGCCTTGGGCCAGCGGGACACCGAGGCAAGACACGGGGATTCGTCGAGCCCCATCAACTCCGCCAGCTCCTCGCGGGCGATGCCGATGAGCTCCTCATCCGTCCGGGCGAGAAGCTCCTCGCTCTCCTCGCCGCCCACGAAGCAGCGCACCAGGAGTGACCCCTCCGGGGCGCGCAGCGGGAACTTGCATGAAGACCAGGAGCAAGCCCGGATCCTTCGCCGCTCCCCCCTCGCGACGACGAAACCCGAGGCGTCGAGCTCCAAACGGGTGCGAGGGGCGCGAAAGGCCAGCGAAATCGTGGCGCTCGAGACGGACGGGATGGTGTCGAGGGCTTCGGCAAGGTCTCGCAGGTTGGGGCGCAGGATCTCCGCGGCCGCGGGAGGAGGCATCGCCACGATCACCGCGTCACCGGCGATGCGAAGATCGCCGGCGCTCACCTGCAGGGAGCGCGTGACGGCCTCGACCCGACGGCCTCTCCTGAGCTCCACGCCCGCGAGAGCGCATTCGAGCGCCGCCACCAGCTCCTCCATTCCCGTGGGGAACGTCCGAAAGGGACTCGACCTCTCCTCTCCCGCCGCCTTCGCCTCGCGGCGCAAACCGAGGATGAGGCTGCGATGCGCCCGCTCGAGCTCCCTGAGTCGGGGAAAAGTCGCGGCGAGACTGAGCCGTCGTGCGTCGGCGAGATAGATTCCACCCAGGATCGGATCGGCGATTTTCTCGAGCGCTTCACGCCCCAGGCGCCTGGTGATGAAATCTCCGAGGGATTCGTCCTGACCCTCCGGTCCCCTGGGCAGGACGAGGTCCAGCGCCATGCGGATCTTCCCGGGCCAGGAGATCAGGTCGGATTTGAGGAGCAGTCCCGGCTTCGTTGGAGCGCCCATCATCATCTCGGGGGGAAGCGGGCGGAGCCTTCCGCCCGACACGACGTAGATCTTCCGGTTCGCGGCGTTGGCGGCGATGAGCCTCTCGGAGATCCCCAGGTCGAGACAAAGCTGCAAGGCCCACGGCTTCTGGATCAAGAAAGAATCGGGCCCTCCTTCCACCACGAAGCCGTCGCGGCGCTGGGTGGAAATCACGCCACCCATTCGATCCCGCGCTTCGAGAAGGAGGATGGCGAGGTCGGGACGGGCCCGGCGCAGGTAGAAGGCGGCGGCGAGTCCGGAGATGCCGCCTCCGACGATGACGACGCGCTTCACAAGACCCCTCGGACGACCTCCGCCAGGGCCTGAATCAGGAGAGGGTGATCGTTCAACGACTCGCATCGAACCAACGTCATGCCTAGCTTTTTCGCCGACACACGATGCAGATGGTCGAGGTCGTACAGGACCTCGGCATGATCGCTGACGAAGCTCACCGGCGCCGCCATCACCTTCTCAACTCCCGTCAACTTCAGCTCCCTCAGCTTCGAGTCCACGTCCGGTCCCAGCCACTTCAGCGGGGCGCTGCTGGCGCTTTGATAGGCGAGCTCCGATCCCGTCTCCGGAACCAGGGCGCGAATTCCCTCGACGGTCTCCCGCAGGTGCTGGGCGTAGGGATCCCCGGCTTCCTCGGGAACGCTGTGCGCGGTGAACAGGACCGCGTCCGGCCGATGGCGCTGCAGCCCCTCGCGAATCCGTTCCGCCCATGCCTCGAGAAACTTCGGCTGCCGGTGCCAGCTGCGGATGGGCAGCACGTGAGCGGAGGTCGCCGCGTCGAGAGCGCTAAGGTATTTCTCGACACTGAAGCGCGAATACTGCGGCGCGAGGGGAAGCCCGACGATCGGCTCTCCCAGGTCCTTCACCGCGTCTCGGATGAAGGGCCGCCAGTGGCGCATTCCAACCTTCACCGGGAGGTGGAGCAGCTTTTCCAAGGCCTCCGCCTGGCGATTCGAGATTTCCAGCAGAGGCGAACGGCCCCCGAAAAGCCTGTATCGCGCCTGGAAGTCCCTCACCGTGGACTCGGAAACCGCGCGCGGGCGGAAGACTTCCTCCAGAAACGCGCGCATCTGCACCGGAGACTCCGGGCTCCCGTAGGCCATCAACAGCACCCCGGCGCTCATCGCGGCTTCACTCCCCCCGGAGCGGACGTCGGCCCCGAGCGTTGCTTACGAGCTGGATGTCCGGACACAGGCTCTGGTAGCATCGCATCCCCATGCCGGCCGCGTTGCTCGAATTCATCCGGGAGCTGCTCCACAAATACCGGCAGGATCACGTACATATCCTGGTGTCGAGCCTCGCCTATTACACTTTGTTCTCGTTCTTCCCTCTCCTGCTGCTCCTGACTTCCGTTCTCGGCTTTCTCCTCGGCATGGGGGGGGAATACGCCCGCTTCTCTTCCCAGGTCGTCGGCCTGCTCCCCTTCAGCACTTCTTTCATCCATGGATCGCTCGAGCGGATCTTTCAAGCGAAAGTCCGTCTGGGCATCTTCGGATCGCTCCTGCTCCTGTGGAGCGCCACCGCGGTCTTCGACATCCTCCAGCAGATCCTGAACCGGATCCATGGTGCCCCGCGGATGCGATCCTTCTGGCGCAGACGCCTGCTGGGCGTCCTGCTGGCCCTCATTCTCGTGCTCTTCATTCCCTTGTCGATCGCCTTCACCGGGCTGGGCCCGACCCTGGTGAGCAGGCTGACCCAGGAGATTCCCCTTCCGGCGGTCTGGGAGTGGACCATTCTCACCTTTTGCGCGTGGGTGATGGGCGTGCTCTTCAACTTCCTGCTCTTCTCGACCCTCTATCTTTTTGGCCCCTCGGTGAGCGGCAAGCTGCGCAGGATCTGGGTGGGGGCGTTCGTCGCGGCGGTGCTCTGGGAGATTTCGAAGCATCTCTTTGCGATCTACATCCAGTCCTTCTCGACCCACCAGATGGTCTATGGATCGGTCGGCTCAGTGATCGGGGTCCTTCTCTGGCTGCATCTCTCGGGGGAGCTGTTCGCCTTCGGAGCCGAAGTGAACTCGGTGCTCGGCCTTCGCAGGGACCGGCATCCGCCCGCGACCCACTGAGAAGAGGGGCCTCTCAGCCGATCCCCGCGGCCTCCCGGAATCTCCGCACCACGAAGTCCCGGTCCAGGAAGGCGAGGAACCAGCCCACCCTCGGTCCGCGCCGGGTCCCCAGGAGCGCCAGGTACACTGCCTGGAAGGCTTCCGCGGGCTTCAGCGTCTCCCCTTCCCCCGCGGCCGTATAGACCATGTTGTGAATCACGTCTGCGCTCATCCCCCGCTGCAATCTCCCCGCCACTCGTTGCAGAAACTCCTTCTGGCCCGCGCTGAGCTCCCGCGCTTCCGGCGGAAGGCTCGGCTTGAGCGCGAATTTCATGTCGGCAGGCGCGAACTCTTCGAGCCAGCGCTTGGCGTACTCCACCCTCGAGCGCAGCGCCTCCTCGTCGAGGCTCAAGTATCCGCCGCGCTTCAGGACCTCGACGATCTGAGGGAAATCGAAATTGGCCATCTGCACCACGTTCACCAGGTGCTTGAAGGGGACGCCCGCGGATCGATACTCCGAGGCCTTGCACAGGGCCAGGGCGCGCAGGTCGCGGCCGGCGGCCTCCACGTCGTCGTACTCGTCCACCAGCGACAGTAGGGGCAGGCCGGGATCGAAGCCGATGGTGCGCGCCGGCGGCGTGCGGACGATCAGATAGCGCAGCACCTCCGGAGGGACCACGTTGAGCATACGCTCGATGGAGAGGACGTTCCCCTTGGAGGAGGACATGTCTCCCTTTCCCTTCAGGCTGATCCACTCGTAGGTCACGGGGAACGGCGGCTCGGCCTTGAACACCTCGCGGCAGATGCGCGCGCCGCTGTCGTACGAGCCGCCACGGGTCGCGTGGTCCTTGCCGAAC
>DASYRY010000020.1:0-3265 GCA_036004025.1 Candidatus Polarisedimenticolia bacterium
TTTTTTTCTCGACGGACTGAACTGCGAGCGGGGTCTCGGGCCACCTGCGATCGAGGCCGTTCGAGGTCTCTTGAAGAAGGATCTCCCCGATGGAGATCAAGTGATGATTACGGGGCAGGGACGGGACTTCAAGGTTTATCAGGAATTCACCGCCGACAGGACCAAGATGCTCGCGGCGCTCGCTGCCGTGGAATCGGATCCTGGGATCCGTCAAGCCGGGGAGAATCACGTGCGCCAGAACATCCTGCAGCTGCAGGAGGCGAAAGATAATTGCGTCGGGTGTGATCCCATCGATCGCGAAAGTGCGGCCCAGCGAGTCGGAGTCAGCTTCGCGGACGAGGATGAAAGACGAGCCCGAAGGATCCTTGCCTCGCTGCGGGCTCTCGTCTCCTACCTTCATTCCGGGACGGGGCGGAAGGAGCTGTTCTTTCTCACCGACGGCTTCTTCAGCGATCCCAACGCGTTCTACGGAACCCCGGACACGAAGACTCGAGGGCGGACGCTCTCCTCGCTGGTCGTCTCGGAAGCCGGGAGGCTGGACGCCGAGATCCTGCGCTTGGCCCGGGAAGCGGCGGCGGCTCAAGTTGCGATTCACACGGTCAACACCCAAGGAGTGACTCGTGGAGCGATCGCGGGCATGCGGCCCGATCAGGATCGACCCTGGGAAAGACTCGTCGAGAGCGAGGCTTCAGACACTCTCGCCACGTTCGCCTTGGGCACCGGCGGGACGGCCTACCACATGAACGACAACTTCGGGGCCGCCCTGGAGAGGGTCGAGCAGGAGACGCGGGCCATCTATCGTCTTGCCTATGTCCCCTCGGGAGACCCCGACGGCAAATTCCACGCAACGAAGGTGGAGGTTCTCCGAAAAGGTCTGAGGGTGCGGGCCAAGGAAGGGCTCCTCTATTTGACCGGCGAGGCGATTCAGGAGCGCCAACTCCTCGCCGCGCATCTTTCGCCGGAGCTGTTCCACGATTTTCCGATGGCGCTGGAAGCCCGCAGTTATTTGCGCGATGGAGGAAGTCCGGCGGTGGAATTCGCGCTCGCCATTCCCGATGAATCCCTTCTCTTTCTGCCCCAAGCAGGCGATTTCGTCGCGCGCCTGGAGGTTGGAATGGTGGTGCGCGCGGGGAAGAACCAAGTGGTGGATCAGTTCAGTCGAACGGTCGAGGTGATCCTGGGAGCCCAGGCCTTCGCCTCGCGGGGCAGCCTGACGCTGCTGGCCAGCCGCGCGATACCGCCCGGCGACTATGAGACGGTGAGCGTCGTCCGCGACCTGGGCACGGGCAACATCGGCGCACTCCGCAGATCGATCAAGATTCCCGCCATTACTCCGGGGAGGATCGCGATGAGCACGCTTCTCCTGGAAAGAGAGGGGGAGAAAGGGAGACGCGTGGATGTCGATCCTTCCACGAAAGAGGACTCGACCTTGGTCGTGCCCGCGGTCTATCGGGTCTTCTCACCCGATGCTCGGGTGATCGGCTCATGCTTCATCTACCACCCGGTGCGCGAGCGGTCCACTGGAGAGGCACGCGTGAGAGTCCGCGGCTCGATCCAACAAGGAGGGGCGATCATCCGCAAGCTCGTCGATTCCCTCCACACCCTCTCCGCCGGAGAGCAGGCGGACGCCATTCCGCTGGAGTTTCACCTTCCCCTCGCGGAACTCGGGCGAGGGATTTACTCCCTGAACATCCAGGCGCTCGATGAGGTCGACGGACGAGGGGTCGTCCAGAACGTGGAATTCATGCTTCGATGAGACGGAGGCGGCTCAGCGAGAAGGCTCCACGTTCTCGGGAACCGTCGAAGGATTCGCGGCGAGGGGGTCGTGATGAAAGAGCCGATCCCGGTTCCGGATGAGATACCAGACGATGGCGCCGTTCACGATCAGGATGACGAACACGGCGGGAGAGAAGTGGCGTACCAGTTCGAAGACTTCGATGGGGATGAAAAAGGCCGTTTCACCGATGGCGAGCCATCCCGCCCAGGAAGCGCGGAAAGCCATCCCCAGACTTTCCACGAGAAGCAAGACGCCGTACAGAAGCGTCCCAGACGCGATCCATTGCACGTTGGAAGGAGTCATGACCTGAAGCTTTTCACCCAGATCGGCGAAGAACTGGTGCTCGGGGTCGAGCCGGACCCATCTCAGGAATCTCTCGAATTCAGCCCCGAGGTCTTCATCCATGAGACTGTAGATGCCGAGGGTGATTCCAAACAGGAGAAGACTCTTGCCGAGCTTGAGCGCGATGATGCCGTAGAGTCCGGCGGCGCCGCGCGACACTCCCCCTTTTCCGGACATACGTCACAATCCTCCCGCGTCCCGTCGCGCCGCCCATCTTTTGCCAGGGCGATAAGATACTTCCCGAGGAAAGCCGGTGTCCATCGTCTCCTTACCAGAGGGCCTCGGACCTTCGACGGGAGCACGAGTGCGGGCCTCCGCCACTTGCTGCGCGGTGTACGGGCGATGGGCATGGCTCATAAAGCCGCTGACATCCTCCATGACGGATCGCGTAAGTCCGTGCGCAAGACGCAATAAACCTCGGGACCGGTTTTGCCTCCCCAATTCAATCTCGTGACTTCCTTGATCTTCCAAGCCCTCCTCCCAATCTTTCCGACTGGCCGCCCGGATCGCGTGACTCGGGCAGCCTTGCCTGTCGGGAACCGTCCGCGGATTCCCGGAATCGGCCCGGAAGGGGGTGAGAGGACTCGGCTTGGAGTGAGGGTGACCACGATCGACTTCGAACAGTCGAGCGCCAACCAAGATTGAACGATGGACGATAACGTTCAAGGAGATCATTCGATGAAGCGAACCTTTTCGTGCTTGGTCCTGATGGCTGTCGCCTTCTCCGTGCCGGCTCTTGCCGCCATGGACGAAGGGAACGGCGAAATCGGCGTCGGCTTCGGCAATACGCAGCTCGACTCGAATACGGGCTTCGATTCGGCGACGAGCCTTGCCGTTCGCGGCGGCTACTGCTTCAACAAGCGCTTCGAGATCGAAGGGCAGCTCGCCTCCGCTTCGGAGAGCACGGACATCGCGGGAACGGACGTCGACGGGACGTTCCGGATGTACATGGTGAACGGCGTCTACAATTTCGAGACTCCCAAAGAGATCGTCCCCTACGTCCTGGCGGGACTTGGCATGGCGGACACCCAGGTCGAATCGGCCGGCGTGAGCGTCTCCGACAACTCCACCGCCTACCAGGTGGGCGGAGGCAGCCGGTTCTTCTTCGGGAAGGCCAAGAAGGCGGCCTTCCGCGTGGATCTCTCG
>DASYRY010000021.1:0-5139 GCA_036004025.1 Candidatus Polarisedimenticolia bacterium
AGCGTTGATGGGAGTCTCTACTTGAACGTATTCCGGTGCCAAGACGTACCAGAGGTGATCTCGGATGAAGGCACCTGAGACCGATAGATAGGGGTACAGATCCGTAAAGGCCAAGTTTCGGAACGAGTCGGTCTCTCCAAGACCTCCCCGCACATCAGCTTTGTCGATTCCGGCTCCGTCGCCATCCAGCTTGTTGCTGCGCATCTTGAAGCTGAAGGTGCCCTTGAATTCGTTCCCGCCGGATTTGGTCAGGATGTTAACGAACCCACCCTGAGCGCGGCCGTACTGGGCGCCTGCGCCTGAGGTGATTACCTCGATCTCCTCGATCGACTCGGTGTTCAGATTCTGTCCGAAGTGCCCGTCGAAGGGGTCGGTGGTGCTGACTCCATCCACCAGGGTTACCACGTCCGTGTCACGAGCGCCGTGGATATTCGGGTTTCCGGTCCCGTTCACGTCGGTGACCCCCGGAGCGAGGGTCAGGACGTCCTGATAGTCGGTCCCGAGGATGGGAAGTCCCGAGATGAACTCCGAGCTGATCGTGGTGCTGCCCTGCGCGGACTCGGTATTGACGATCTCTTCCTTACCGATGACCTTGATGCGCTCCTTGAACTCCTCCCGAAGGGTGACGTTCTGCACCACCGTTTTCCCGGCGTAGACTTCGATCGTGAACTCGATTTTTTGATAACCCGGCAGACTCACCCGTAGCGCGTACGCCTTTCCGGCCGGGACCGGCGAAACCCGGAACTCTCCCTGTGCGTTGGTGACTCCACCCAGGCCGACCACTCCGATGGCTCGGTTCTCCAGGGTTACGGTGGCCCCGGGGAGCGGCCCACCGTCCTTGTCGACGACCACGCCCTTGACGGTTCCAGGGGAGTTTTGCGCGTAGGTGAATGCGGAGAAAACGAGGAGCAGGGAGGTGAGAAGGGCCGTAAGGCGTACGGAACGAGCGTTAACCATGAGCACTTCCTCCGTGCTTCAGCAGACTTGAAGAGGACGGGAGCGCACGCCCCAGCAGTAACCACCCTCCCCCCGGTGGGGGTTCTGCTTCATATTAGTATGCATCGAGAATTGTCATTTTACCGGGCTGCACCAACTCTTGTCAACAGCGGTTAAGAGAAATTGGGACAGCGAGTTACAAAACGGTTTCAAACATTCTTCCCCATGGCTAAAGGTATCTTACGTCCATACCAACGGATGTCAAGGAATTGTAGGGGTCTCGCTGCGGAGTGGGTGCAGCACGATGGGGCTATTCCGGACGCGGCAGCCTGACTCCCAGACGCTTGATTTTTTCGTTCAGGGTGGTGGGCTTGATCCCGAGCAGTCGGGCGGCCTTGCGCTGGATCCCCCGGGCCCGAACCAGCGTCTCTTCGATCAGCTCGCGCTCGAAGCGGGCGACGGTGTCCGCATAACGGAACTCGCCCTCGACCAGGTCCTCCCGCGGGACGGCCGGGGAGGAATGGCCCGACCCGACGACGTCTTCCGACAGAAGATCGACGCTGATGGCGCGGCCACTGCCAAGCACCACGGCGCGCTCGAGAACGTTTTCCAGCTCCCTCACGTTTCCTGGCCAGTCATGGCTGCTCAGCGCGGCCAGTGCCTCCGGACGAAGCTGGGGCAAGGGCCTTCCGTTCTCCTCCGCGAATCGGCGCAAGAAGTGCTCGGCAAGCAAAGGAATGTCCTCTCTGCGCTCCCGCAAAGGGGGCAGGTTCACGACGATGACGTTGAGCCGGTAGAAGAGGTCTTCCCTGAACTGCCCCCGATCCACGAGCTCTTTCAGATCGATATTGGTAGCGGCAATGATTCGAACGTCGACCCGGACGCTCTCCACCGCGCCGAGAGGAAGGAATTCCCTCTCCTGGATCACTCTCAGGAGCTTGGATTGGACATCGGGATGAATCGAGCTGATCTCGTCGAAGAAGAGCGAGCCTCCGTCCGCCACTTCGAAAAGACCCCGCTTGGCAGAAACCGCCCCGGTGAAGGCGCCCTTCCGGTGACCAAAGAGGTTGCTCTCCAACAAGTCGACAGGAACGCTCCCGCTATTCACCACCACGAAAGGCCGATGGGAGCGCGAGCTTCGTTGGTGGATGGCGTGAGCGACCAGCTCCTTGCCCGTTCCGCTCTCGCCTTGAATCAAGACGGTGCTGCGAGTCGGCGCGATCCGGTCCAGCATGCTGTGGAGTTCCAAGAGTTTTTGGCTTCTTCCTACGAGCTCGGCGCTTCGAGCCTTCCAGGAGAGCGCCCGGCGAAGCGCCCGATTCTCCGAAAGCAGGCTTTTCTGACTCAATGCGTTCCGAACCGTGAGGAGGACTTCCTCATGCCTGAAGGGCTTGGTGAGATAGTGGAACGCCCCTTCTCGCATCGCCTGTACCGCCGTCTCCACCGAGCCGAAGGCCGTGATGATCACGACCACCCGTTCCGGATCCTGACCCTTGACGGCCCTCAGAAAATCGAGCCCCCCCATCCCCGGGAGCATCAGGTCGATGATGAGCAAATCGAAGCTCTCGCGATCCAGGATCCCCACGGCTTCTTCCGCAGACCCGACCACGACCGGCTCATGGCCCGCCTCTCGCAGGAGCTGGGAGAGGATCTCCTGGACGACCGATTCGTCTTCGACGACAAGGATCCGGGCTCGATGGGAGGAAGTGGAGGGGAGCGAGGTCATGGCGTCTCGGGCCCCGAAGAGCTGCGGAACTTGGAAAGAGGCTCCAGAATCACGTTGCGCACGGCGATCTTGGCGCGGCCCACGTTGATGTCCCGCTCGAGCCAGTTGACGGCGCCCTCCTTCTCAATTTCCAGCACGTAGCCGCCGGAAGGCGAGACCTGGCAGAAGCAGTACTCACCCTTCTCATCCGTCAGCGCGCGTTTCGTCTCCGTTCCCAGCCGCAGGGTCACCTTCGCGCCCGCAAGCGGAGCGCCTCCCGCCTCCATCACCTTTCCCGCGACCGCTCCCGGGGAAACCCCGGCGAGTCGATCCGCTTCCTCTCGAGTCGCCGCGGCGAGAGGAGTCGCAAGGGTCAAGAGCCCGAGCCCCGCGAGTCTCCTCGCCAGCTCGCTATGCACCACGCGCCGCCTCCTTCGAGGAAGGGTCGGCCGCGGGGAAGGAGACCGTGAAGGTGCTTCCGGCCCCCTCCACGGTCTCCACATGAATCTGTCCTCGATGCTCGTCCACGATCTGTTTCACCACCGCGAGCCCCAGGCCCGTTCCTTCCCCCTCGTTCCTCGAAGTGAAGAACGGCTCGAAAATCCTGGGGAGGTTTGCGGCGGGAATACCCACTCCGTTGTCTGAAATCCGAACACGTACCGATTCACCATCTCGTTCCGTCGCCAGCCTGATCTCTCCACCGGAAGGAAGAGCCTGGGCGGCGTTCATCATGAGATTGAGTACGACCTGCTGTATTCGACCCTTGTGCCCCCGGATGGAAGGAAGCACCGGCGCTCGCTCGGTGGAAAGGCGAATCCTCTTCCCTTTCAGGTGCGGCTCGAAAAGCGCCAGGCTCTCGGCGATCACAGGTCCTGGCTCGAAGATCTCGAAGCCCTCGGCCTCCCTCCGGCGGGCGAACGTCAAGACGGACCCGGCGATTCCCGCGGCGCGGAAAGCCTGATTCTCGATCTTCTTCAACAGCTCCATCTCGGGCAGGCGCGACTTCATTCGCGCCATCAGCATCTGAGCGTAGCTCGCGATCCCGGTCAAGGGCGTGTTCACCTCGTGGGCGACCTCCGAGGCCAGCATCCCCATGGCGGCGAGGTGATCCTGGCGGGCCATCTTGCGCTCGCGTCCTACCTCTTCGCTCACGTCATCCAGCGCGTAGACGCGTCTGGCCGCCGAATCCACGCCCAGGATGGACCGGGTCACGTTCACCACTCTCCGGACACCGTCTGCGGCGCCCAGCGAATAGCGGAACACCCGGTGTCGCCCTTCACCCTCCTGCCTTGCCGATCGATCTAGGAGCATCAGAAGTCCGCGAGGAAGCACTTCCTGTACCCGCTGCCCGATCAGCGCGGGGCGGCCAAGGATCTCCGAAGATGCACCATTCGCCGCCGTGATGAGACCGGAGTCCTCGACCAGAAGCATGCCTATCTTGCACGATTCGAGGATGGCTTCCGTCTCGCGGCGCATGTGCTCCTCTCGGCGACCCCGATCCTCGATCTCCTTGTACAGCCTGGCTGCTTCCACACTTCGCGCCGCCTGTCCCGCCAACGCGGAAAACGCATCCAGCTCTTCGGCATCCAGGGAGGAGCCATCACGATGTGGGCCCACCAGCAGGATCGCGCGCGTTCTCGCCTGGAACACGAGCGGAAACAAATACCGGAAGCCCGCGCGCCGGAGGGACTCGAGGGTCTGACCCGGGATATGGCAGCTCCCTGCCTGAAGCAGGACCGAATCCTGTTGCGCGAGTCCCCCCAGCTCACCTTCGGAGAGATCGAGGAGGCCGCCCAGGGCGGCCGCCCCTCCCGACGGACATGCGGGAACGAAAGTTTCGGGGGTCGGTCCCTCCACCAGCAGCGCCACGGGCCGGACATTGCCGACCCTCGCGAGCCAGTCCTCGAGGCGATTTCCCAGGGGTTCGATGAAGATTTCTCCTTGGAGCTCGCTGCGGAATCCCAGGAGCAGCCGGGCGAGCTCGACAGGCTTCGGACCGAGGACCCCATCGATTCTCTTCGCGAGCGGGCGGAAGAACCGTGCTGCGAGAACCGAGGCGATCCCGATAGGAAGCAGGACCTCACGAACGATTCCTGCAGAAGCGAGCCCTCCCGGAAGGTAGGCAACAAGCCACGAGCTCGCCAGCCCAGCGGCAGCGAAAAGCGACGCCAAGGTCAGCCACCGAACCGCGACGCGAAGCGAAGAGCCCAGATCCACGGTTCGCTCCTGGAACAACGCGGCCGCGAAGCCGAGGGGCAGGATGGCCAGGGGCAAGACCGACATTTCTCCGGCAGGCCCGAGGGGAATGCCCCAAGCCAGGGGCAACAGATAAAGAAGCGCCGGGGGAATCAGACCAGCCGCGGCCGAGGCTGCGACCCAGCGCAGTCGCCACCGGGTCCGGGCGCGGGTGGAAGTCCACAGTCTCGAGCAAAGCACACTCACCGCCACCATGGCGAATCCGACCAGGTGAAGAATCTCCAGCTTGTCCTTCCAACGCA
>DASYRY010000022.1:0-1520 GCA_036004025.1 Candidatus Polarisedimenticolia bacterium
GAGTAGTTCCCCTCCCAGGGAATGCCGGCGCCACGGTCGAGCTCGAGGATCCAGCCGGCGACGTTGTCGAGAAAATAGCGGTCATGGGTGACCGCCACGACGGTGCCCTGGTACTCCTTCAGAAAGCGCTCCAGCCAGGCGACCGATTCGGCGTCGAGATGGTTGGTCGGCTCATCGAGCAACAGCATGTCGGGGCGCGACAGCAGCAGCCGGCAGAGTGCGACGCGGCGGCGCTCGCCGCCGGAGATGGAGGAGACGTCGGCGTCGGGCGGCGGGCAGCGAAGGGCGTCCATGGCCATCTCGAGGGTCCGATCGAGCTCCCAGGCATTGGCCATCTCGATCTTGTCCTGTACCGCGGATTGTTCCTCGAGTAGCTTCTCCATCGCCTCCGGCTCCATCGGCTCCCCCAGACTGTCGCTGATGGCGTTGTACCGGTCGAGCAGGGCGCGCGTCGTCGCCACCCCCTCCTCGACGTTGCCGAGGACCGTCTTTCTGGGGTCGAGCTGCGGCTCCTGAGGCAGGAAGCCGACCTTTATCCCCTTGGCCGGGGTCGCCTCGCCGAAGAACTCTTTCTCCTCGCCGGCCATGATCCGCAGCAGGGTGCTTTTGCCGGAGCCATTCAGGCCCAGGACGCCGATCTTCGCGCCGTAATAGAACGAGAGCCAGATTTCCCGCAGGATCTCGCGCTTCGGCGGGACCACCTTACGCAGGTCCTTGATCGAAAAGATGTATTCGGGAGACACGACTTCTCCTCAGAATGGCGTGGCCGGAAGTACGAACCTTCTATGAAGGGCCCCGGGCCGAGAGGAACCTCGGCCCGGGTGAAATTCCGCGCCGTTCAACTCAGACAGATGGGGTAGGGGTAGGCCTGATAGCAGCAAGGATCGCAAGAGATCCGCGGATGTCCCTGATAGGTGCAACCGCACCACGGCTGCTGCTTGCAGGCCTTGCATCCACCCGGATTCAAAGGTTCCATGCCTGAATCCATGACGTTGCTGCTGCTCACGAACGGCAGAGTGTCACCCGGCGCGCACGAATTGGGCTCCGCCGAAGCCACGAGAGTGGCGGTCCTGACCGGTTCTTCGCGCGAGGATATCGGTCCCGCTCCCATCAATCCGACGGCCAACACGAGCAGGGTAATCCCAAAAGCGAGCGCTGTCCTGAATCCAACGATTCTCGACATGCCGGACCTCCCTTAGGAAAGAAAGTTAGATGCGTACCCCTAGCCCTTCGCCTTCTATCGTCGAACAAGATGCCTAATCGGGGGCCAGTTCGCGATCGGATGAGGAATGAGTTCGAAAACTGCCCGTCCGCTCGAGTTTGACACCCTCTCGCCACATCATCGTGGTGAGCCGAAACAGTCATCACCGTCCGTCTTCCAGTCGTTTATCCCGTTTCCCATCTGCAGGTCGGAACAGGTGGCAAGAGAGCACGGGCTGACGAGGATACTTGCTGGCCAGTAGCGGACACAAGATGAAGATCGAGCGCGCTGTCCGGACGTACTGAGGGGGCGCTGCGCA
>DASYRY010000023.1:0-3406 GCA_036004025.1 Candidatus Polarisedimenticolia bacterium
GTCCCGCCTCGGAGGCCACCGAGCACGTCCGCGTGAAGGGGACGACTTCGGTCGTCGACACCGAATCGGCGGTCACCTCCACCCGGTTCTCCTCCGAGTTCATCGCGGATCTTCCCATCCTGGGACGGGACTATCAGGACATCCTGGTCCTCGCTCCTGGCGTGACCGACGTCAACCACACCGGAAACCCCAACATCCACGGCGCGCGCGACGTGGACGAGGTGACGCTGGTGGATGGCGTGAGCACCACCGATCCCTTCACCGGATTGTACGGCCAGAACCTGAACATCGAGTCGATCCAGGAGATCGAGGTCATCACCTCCGCGGCGACCGCACAGTACTCGCGCGCCCAGGGGGGGTTCGCGAGCATCCTCACCAAATCGGGAGGGAACGAGTTCAAGGGGACCTTCAAGGCCTTCGTGCGGAGCGACCGGCTGGACCGGGACGGGGCGGGGGTGGACGACCCTGAATTGAGCGGAGGCTTTCCGGGCGCGCATGAGCTCTCGGAGATGAGCTTCACCGACCTCAAGCCATACCTATCCGTCTCGGGAGCCATGCTCCGCGACAAGCTCTGGTATTACGCCTCCGGCGAATTCATCCAGGAAGAGACCCCCGTCAACGCCCTCACCGAGGTGTTCCTCTTCCGAACTCGCGGATACCGTGGGTTCCTCAAGAGCACCTGGCAGATGAGCGCGGCGAACCGGATGGCGCTCTCCATCATCGCGGACCGGCACAAGGACGAGAATCAAGGAATCAACAGCCTCAAGGACGTGAGCTCCGGCTATTCCACTTTTCGAGGAGGACCGACCTACACGTTGAAACAGACTTCGACCTTCAATCCCGACACCCTCCTGGAGTCCTCCGTCGCCTGGTTCGACAATCGCTTCGGGCTGACTCCGACCCTCGATCCGGACACGAACCACAACGGTATCCTCTTCGTGGATGACCGCCGCGATCTGGGTGGCGACGGGGATGGCTTCCTCGAGCCCAAGGAGCGCGATCCGGGGGAAGATTGGGACGTGGACGGCCACTACGACGTCTTCGAGGACGCGAACCACAACCTGCACCTCGATACCGGCGAAGACCTGGACGGGGACGGCCGGCTCCTTTACCAGTACGGGTGCGAAGGATTCCGCCGCGAGGACTTCAACTGCAACGGCGTCATTGACAGGGAGGTGGACCGGAACGCCAACGGCAAGGTGGAACCCGAGGAGGACACCGGCATTCCGTGCGCCATACCGGGGCTCTGTCCGAATGGAGTGGCCCCCAACACCGCCGATAACCATCGTTTCGACACCGAGGATCGGAACGGCGACGGGAGACTGGACACTTTGGAAAACTCGGGCTTCACGCCGATTCCGTTCTGGACCGATCGGAACTTCGACGGCAAGGTGGAACCCGGCGAATTCAGGGCGCCTCTCCCCCCGGATATGGACCTGACGCGAGACAAGGACGGTCGATACTTCGGTCCGTTCCCCTTAGACTTCCACGACCACCGCAAGCGCGCGAGCTGGCTCGAGGAGATGTCGTTCTTCGTTTCCGACTTCGGGGGAACCCACGATCTGAAGACAGGATTCGCCTACGAGCATGAGGGGTACGAGAGCGACACCAACCGCCGTCCCAATCTCTTCTACCCGGTGGAGAATCTCCGCTTTGCCACCCGTGGAGCTCCACCGGATGTGACGAAGGGCGTGCCTCAGACGGGCTCCATCGTGGCTCTCCCCGGACGCGTGATCAACAGCGCCACGGGCGACAACCTCGGGCTCTACTTCCAGGACACCTACAAGCCGTTTCCCAACTTCACTTTGTCATTCGGCTTGCGCTTCGACTTCGAGAATCTGAAGTCCTTCGGGTTCCGCTCGTTCGATCCCGCTGCAGAGCGGAGCGCCTATGACGTCCTGATGTCCCTCTCCGGTGTCGACGTCGATCCCTGGGACAAGCTGTTCATCCAAGGGCTCTGCAGGGATCCCGTGCATAGCTGCACCGGAAGCGGGGACCTTCGCGGCAACACCATCAGCAGCCGTCTCCGAGAGATCGCCTTCCAGGGAATGACGCGCCACAACCTGGACGTCGACGTATTCTCCTCCTCGCTCGGAATCGTCTCCGGCGGGACTCCCTTGGGCTCCGCTCCCGCGCGCATTCGGCGGCCGGAACACTTCGGGATCACGAACAGCAACCTTGCCCCCCGGCTGAGCTTGAGCTGGGACCCCTGGGCGGACGGGAAGAGCAAGGTATTCGCCTCGTGGGGGCGGTACTACGGCAAGCTGTTTTTGGCCACGGCGGTTTTGGAGCAGGGGCCGGATACCGTCTCGCGCTCCTACATGTTCGACGAGGACGGAGTGGATGACCGAGGCCTACCCGACAATCGCCTGGGAAACGTCCTTTCCCAGTCGACGCTGTCCGCCACCCAGGTGGATCGCAATCTCTCGACACCCTACACCGATGAATGGACGGCGGGCATCGAGCGCGAGCTTGGCCCGGAGATGGCGCTCTCGCTGCGCTACATCCGGCGTGATTTCAACAAGCAGCTCCAGGATGTTGACGTCAATCACCATATCGCCCTGGACCCCTATACGGGAGCAGTCGCGGACAGAATCGGCTCCAGCCTTTGCGAGAAGAATGATCGGGGAGGCCTTGACTGCCAGAACGTTCCGGACGGGCTGCCCGATCTCTACATCAATAACTTCTTCTTCAACCGGATCTACCGTCTCGGAAACTACAACGACCAGGATTACCGTGCGTGGGAGGTTGAGCTCGTCCGACGGCTGCATCGGAAATGGCAGCTCGAGGCGAGCTACACCTACTCAATCGCCCAGGGGGGCGCCGAGAGCTTCCTCTCCCAAATCGGCGACGATCCCTCGCTCACGGAGTGGGAAACCGGATATCTCAATTACGACCAGCGTCACGTGATCAAACTGAACGCCATCGCCTACCTTCCGGGAAACTGGCGGCTGGGAGGAGCGGCATCGTGGAGCTCGGGGCTTCCTTATTCGACCATCGCCAACCAGGCGGCCACCGACGACGTAGGATTCCTGCAGAATCGGACGATCTTCGGCTACCTCGGATCCAGCGGCTTCGATTTTCATCGCGAGAGACGAAACGTGCACCGGAACCCCGCCACCTATCTGCTGAACGCCAGGCTTCAGAAAGACTTCGTCATCGGCAAGTCGAGCGCCGCGGGATTCTTCGAGATCTACAACCTGCTGAACACCGACGACCTGAGGCTTTCCTACCTGGCAGTAGTCCCCCCGCATGTCCAACCGGCCCAGCAACCCGGTTTTGAGGATCACTGGGTCCCTGGCTTCATGACAACCGTGGGCGAGCGTGACTTCGGCCGCCGCTTCCAGGTCGGCATTCAGATCAATTTCTAGCGGGACGTCCTCTCCCGAGGCCGTGGAGTGCCTCC
>DASYRY010000024.1:0-2351 GCA_036004025.1 Candidatus Polarisedimenticolia bacterium
CCCAGCCCCGCGACCGGGAAGGTGCCGCCGTCACTGGCGTCCGCGCTTAGGCCCGAAATCGTGGATTCGACCCGGCTCTTGAAGTGCAGGCGCTCGGCTCCGAAGGGGATTCCGAGCTTGAACATGGGGACGTCGATGAAATCGTAGCGATACAGAAGGGAGTCCTGCCGCAGCTCGAGGCGGCTCTTCACGGTGTCACCGGGCGCGAAGGCCATGCCTCCGAACACGAGAGGGCTGCTGAGGGTCTCCCTGCCCGTCCGGTTGCTCTCCAGGTGGGCCCCCAGGATCGAGTGCCGCTTGACGTGCAGCCAGAGTCGTTCCTGGGTCAGGTAGTCCTTTTCATCCAGGCCGAGGTCCTCCTGCAAATCGGCGTCCGTCCCGGAGAGGGAGCCGTCGTCGACACGCACGGTCCCGTTGAGCGACTGCTGCCATTCCAGCACTTCGAATCCGATGATCTCTGCGAAGGCTCCCGAGGGCATGGCCCAAACGCCGAAGAGTACGACGATGATCGCCGGCACGTGCTTTCTGAAGAAGGAGATCCTGCTCATCCTGGTCACCTCCGGATGGGGATTATAGGTTTCCTGAACGGCGGACGCCAGATGGGTGATTGGGTCAACGGTTTCGTGAAGAGAGAACGCGGAGATTCTCCCTGGCAGGACTGTCGGGATCCAGGGAAACCGCCCGCTCCCAGCTCTTCTTCGCCTCGTTCAGGTCGCCCTTTCGGGCCTGAAGAGTCCCCAGATTGGCCCAAGCATCGGCATAATCGGCCCGCACAGCCACGGCGTGGAGATAGGACCTCTCGGCGTCGTCGAACCTCGAAGTCCGCTCGTAGAGAACGCCGAGATTCAACAGGAGCACCGCGTCCTTGGGAGACTTCTGTAGCCCCTCCAGGAGGTCCCTCTCGGCGGAGGCAACGTCTCCCTTCGCCAAGTCCTCTCCCATTCTCCTAAGGGGATCCGAGAACGCCTCCCGGGCTTCGACCTGCCGGGCCGCCAGCCGGTAGGCGGCCTCCGTCTCCGAAAAAAGTTGCGCGAAGGCGGGGTCCATCCCTGCCGCTTTGTGCGCTTCCTCCAGCGCCAGACCCACCTCACCCTTGTCTCGAAGGAGGTCGGCCATCTCGGCGTGCTCTTTCGCGGTCGCCGCCCCGGAGGAGATTCTGTCTTGCAGAGACGTGGCGCGCTGATCGAGCGCAAAATAGTAGAAAAAGCCCTCTCCGATTCGCACGATGTTCGGCCTATAGCGCCGCCTGAACAGGGGCGACCGCCAGGTGGCGTCGTCCGCCGGGAATGCGAACAGGTCGCGGGCCACGGCGGGAGCGACAATGGAGAATTTGGTCGGGCCCGGGTTGCGGAGATTGGGGAGGGCCGGATCGATATCGAGAATCACCGCTTGACCCAGGATGAGGATGTCGGGCCTGCGAGAGAGGACGTAATCGGAGTCGTATCGATTATGCCCGTAGAGCACCGGATTGGTGACGCGCTTGCCCTTGCGCGCGATGTGCGCATCGGTGAGGCCGAGCTGATCGAGCGAGGCGAGCCCCGAGAAGTAGGGAATGATTCCCACGGGGTTGAGCGCGACCAGCGCGGTTCGAGGGGCGTGGTCGCGGAGCCATACTCCGATCGGCCGGCGCCTCTCGTTCGCTTCGGCCGCTCCTTGAAACTTCTGGTAGGAGACTCCCTCGAACGAGCCGAAGCTCACGGCCCCGGCCAGGGAGGCGATGAAAACCCCGGCCAGGAGGTTCCTAGGGATTGGAGCCAGGCGCACGAGCCGAACAAACACTCCCCACACCCGGCGGTAGCCCACCTCGCAGGCGGGGGCGAGCAGCACGGCCACCGGGATCAGGAATCGGTGGTAGGCGTAATCGTCTCCTCCGATCAGGACCACGTACAGCGTAAACAGAAGGGACTGCGAGAGCAGGAGCGCGATGGTGGCGCCGCCGGATCCGACCGCGAGGAGTGCGCCGAGGGCGAGCCAGGCGCCACCCGAGTCCCGCAGAAACCCGAGCAGGTATTTGAGCCCATGCTCGACGACCAGCGCGTCGAGTCCCGATTTGGCGGCGAAGGTGTTGGGCAGAAGCTCTCCATAATAGCTCCAGCGCCAGAGGAAGTACGGAACCCCAGGCGCCAGGAATATCGCCAGCGGCCGCACGGTCCGACTCATGAAGGACTCATTTCGACTCGGCGGGAAGGCGCTCCAGATCGCCAGCGCGACGAGAAAGAGTAAAACTCCCTCCGGCCGCGCCATGCCGGCCAGACACCCTGCGAGCGGCCACTTCCAGGGGAGTTTCCCCGCTTGACGCTCCGAGGACCACATTCGCGCCATGAGCAGGGCGAGGAAGGAGAAGAGCGATA
>DASYRY010000025.1:0-3505 GCA_036004025.1 Candidatus Polarisedimenticolia bacterium
CGCGCCGGCAAAAATGAGGACCATCCACTTGCGGCGCGCCACGAGCTGAAGATAGCCCTTGAGATCGAATTCCTGCTCGTACTGATTCTCAGGCATGCGACGATTCCTCTCTCCTTCGAACTCTCACAGAGACCCTCAATAGGATCCCAGTCCTTGAAAGACCACCAGCATGGTTCGCGCCAGAATTTTCAGATCCAGAAGGGTGGAGCGCTCCCTCACGTACTCGATGTCCAGCCGGATCCAGTCATGAAAGGAGGTCTTGCTCCGACCGCTCACCTGCCAGAGTCCGGTGACCCCCGGCCTCACCTTGAGGCGGGCGTCCCTCCAGGCCGTGCAGAACTGCATCTCCCGCTCGGCCAGGGGGCGCGGGCCGACCAGGCTCATCTCCCCTTTCAGCACATTCCAGAGCTGGGGGATCTCGTCGATGCTGTATCTCCGGAGCTGCCGGCCCAGGGACGTCGAGCGCGGGTCGTTCTCGATCTTGAACATGGGGCCGTCGACCTCGCTCAGGGCCCTCAGCTGGAACTGCAGCTCGTCGGCATTCCGCACCATCGTGCGGAACTTGATCATCGTGAATTCCTTGCCATCCCGCCCGCAGCGCTTCTGGCGGAAGAAGACCGGCCCGGGGCTGGTCCACTTCACCAGGATTCCCACCACCACGAGAAACGGCAGGAGGAGAATCAGCCCCAGGAGCGCCGCGCAGAAATCCATGCCACGTTTCAAGAAACGAGAGAAGGCATAGCCGAACCGGCTCCGGGCATACCGGCCCGGCGAGGTGGCCACGCCCCTGATCACCAGATCCGTGTCGGCGAGATCGACCTCCCCGACGTCGAGGCTCTCCGGAATAGCCACCACGCTGCTCAGGGATTGCCCGGGCGAGATCACCGTATCGGCGGCGAGCACGCACCCGTCGACTCGCGCGTTCCTTTCGACGCGGGCCCCTGGGAGCAGGAGGCTCTCCCGGACCACGGAGCCTTCCTCCACGATGCATCCGTCACCGATGCAAAGCGGGCCGATGAGCTGGGCCTGGGGACCGATGACGCAGTCCCTGCCTATCATGACGGGCCCGAAGAGATGGGCCATCATGGAAACCTGACTGCCTCTTCCGACCCAGATCCCATCTGCTACCCTTCCCTCGAACTGGAACCCGTTCACGTCTCCACGAAGGACGGCCCGATTGATCCTGAGATAGTCGCGCAACTCCAGCACGTTCTTGCAGTAGCCGGCGAGATCCGCGGCATGGATGGCCTTGCCGGTCTCCACCAGTCGCGGAAGGAGCTGCTCCTTGATGTCGAAGTAGACCCCCGGCTCGATCGCCGAGAGGACCGAAGGATCGAAGACGTAGACCCCGACCGGGATCCGCGCCAGGCGATCGCTGTCGGAGAGGTTCCGCACCCGGAACCCGCTCACCTCTCCCTTGTCGCCTACTTGGAGCTCCAAGTGGTGCCAATCGCGGGAGCCTTCGGCATAGGGGCGGACGGCGATGGTCACCGAAGCCCCCCGCTCCTGATGGACCTGACCGAGCTGGCGCAGATCCGCATCCAGGAAAAGACTGCCGTGGATTACCAGGAACGGCTCCTCCCCCAAGAAATCCTTGAAGGGAAGCAGGCAGCCCGCCGTGCCGCGAGGGAGGGTCTCGCGTGAATAGACGAGTCGCATCCCCAGCGCCTTCCCGTTCCCCAGCGCGTGGGTGAAGGCTTCGCCCGTTCCGCTGACCGCGAGGGCCACCTCCCGCACCTCGTTCTTCCTGAGGAGCTGCAGGAGGTATTCCACCATCGGCCGGTTGGCCACGGGGAGGAGCGGCTTCGGGATGGTCCGGACGAGAGGCACCATATGAGTGTCCTGCCCGCCGGCGAGAATCACGGCCTTCATCGGCGGCCTCCGGCGGCGGAGACGACGGCCTTGACGTCCAGCTCCGGCGCGTCGCGCGTCCCGCTCTCGTAGATTGTTTCGAGGTCGCGGGCCATACGCTCCTTGCCGAATCGGGTCTCCGCCACGACGCGAGCTTCCATCCCCATCCGATTTCGCATGCCGGGCTCGGTTGCCAGCCGCTCGATGGCCCGGGCCAGCGCGCCGACGTCGCCACGGGGCACCAAGCTTCCGGTCACACCCTCGGACACCAGCTCGGGAATCCCTCCGACGGAGGTGGCGATGACGGGAAGTCCGGAGGCCATCGCCTCCATGAGCGTCACCGGCGTGTTGTCGGCCAGCGTGGGAAGGACGAACAGATCGCAGCGGCGATACTCTTCGGGCATCTTCTCGCGGGGAATCTTCCCCACCACTTCGACTCCCTCCCTTTCTCCCACGCCCGGCGCGGGCTCGCCGACGACGCGCAGGCGCATCCCAGGAATCCTTTCCCTCAGGAGGGCAAATGCCTGGAGCAGCTCGGACAGCCCCTTGGTCGGATCATTGGGGCCCGCCACGAAGAGGAGCTTGAGCGCGCCCCCTTCCCGCGTGGGAGACTCTACCGCCGCGGACGGGCAAAAACGACCCAGATCCACGCCGTTGTACACGAGATGGACCTTTTTCCGGCCCAACATGGAATAGCGGGTCAGCTCGCCGAGCCACCGGGACGGGACCACCACCTCCAGCGGCGACGCGGCGAAGACCGCCTCCTTCAAGAGCTTGTTCGCCAGCGAAATCCCGGGCCAGGTCGAGCAGAAAAGGCAGAATCGGCGCATCCCCTCGCAGGAAGGTGGCTCCGGCACCGACCGAACGCAAAGGTGCCACTGGTCGTGCAGCGTCCAGAGGCTGCGAAACCGGCGCGACAGGAGAAGGGCGGCCAGCGAGAAGCTCCGGCGCTGCACGATATGGAAGTGGACGATGTCTGGCTGCAGCCGATCGAGCAACCCTCCCAATCGCCGGATCACCTTCGGACTCCAATAGAGCTGCCACGCCCCCCGCTCGGGCTCGGGCGGCAGCTGCAGCGAGACAATCCGCATTCCGTCGTCCTGCCGATCCGAGTTCGCTTCGCCTCCGTGGACGAACGTCACCGAGTGCCGCCGCGAGAGCTCCTTCGCCGATTCGAAGGCGATCACACCGGCGCCGCTGTAGGGATAGTGTCCGCAGAGGACCGCGATCTTCACTCTTCCACCTATGTCTCGAAGGGTGTCCCGATGGGCCGTGGGAAACCCGTGGCGGCGTAACGGCTGATAAAGGCCTTGAGCTGCCGCCAGTTCTCCTTGACGTCATAAACGTTGCGGATTCTCGAAACCCGCTTCAGGATCCGCCTCGGGGTAAGATAGTGCTCGATGTAAATCCGGTTCATGGCGTTCTTGAGCTCGGCCGTAGGCAGATCGCACCAGGAGCGTCCGGACACCCCGTCGAAGTCGTGCCAGTCGGCCACCTCGTGCTTCACCTTCTCGTAGAAGGGAGTGCCGGGGATGGGAGTCATGAGGCTGACCTGGATGTCATCGGGCTCGGTCGTCTTGATGAACTCCAGGGTCTCCCTCAAAGTCTCCCGAGTCTCACCCGGGGCGCCCAGGGAGTAGGTGCAGTGCACCCG
>DASYRY010000026.1:0-5066 GCA_036004025.1 Candidatus Polarisedimenticolia bacterium
GTCGGTCGGGGTCCACGGAGGGGCTTTCCTGCTGTTCCTCCCCGAGAACTTCGCGGGGTCCGAGGCCACCCTCTCCGATCTGGAGGGCGTTTCCTCCGCGCTCGTGCGCAAGGTGCATGGCGCCATCTGCCACCAGATTCCCGAAGAGCTCGCGCCCCAGGTGGAGATCAGTGCGGGCTTCGCCGTGCTCCGGTGCGAGCCGATGTTCCGCATCGAGAGGCTCGTCTATCGAGCCATCGCTGAGGCCCGGGACGGCGCCGCGCGCTCGGCGCACCGGGACGATCAGAAGCGCGGGGCCGAGCTGCGCCAGATCATCCAGGCCGGCCTGGTGGAGACCTACTTCCAGCCGATCGTGCACATGTCATCGGGCGAGGTGTTCGGGCAAGAGGCCCTGACTCGGGGTCCCCGGGGAACGCTTTTCGAGACCCCCAAGGTCATGTTCGGATTCTCGGACCGGATGCGGCTGTCGCCTCTGCTGGACGGTCTCTGCCGGCGCCGCGCTCTGGTGGCGGCCCGCGGGATGCCGGCGGGACAGAAGCTCTTCCTGAATTCCCTGCCGGCCACTCTATCCGACCCCCGCTTCGACGACTCGGAAGCGGACTCCGCGACATGGCAGGGATTCCCCGCGGCCTCCGACGTGGTCCTCGAGATCACGGAGCGCACGGGCATCGACGATTTCGAGAGCTTCGGGCGTCGTCTCGAGAAGATTCGCGCCAGGGGCTTTCAGGTGGCCATCGACGATGTGGGGACCGGTTATTCCAGCTTGCAAACCATCTCGGAGGTGCGTCCGGAGTTCCTCAAGATCGATCACTCGTTGGTGAAGAACATCCATCAGAATCTCATCAAGCAGGAGATCGTCTCCTCCATCGTGCAGCTCGGCGATCGGATCGGCTCGCGCGTCATCGCGGAGGGCATCGAAGCCGAGGAGGAGCACGAGATGATCCGGACCTTCGGGGTGGAGCTGGGTCAGGGGTTTCTGTTCGGGGCGCCAGGGCCGCACCCCCTGGGGATCAGGAGCGCCGCTTCGACGCAGCACTGATCACGATCCCCTCCGCAGCGGGGTCGGGAGGACGAGCATGGGGTCGATTCGATGGGGACTGCTGCTAGGTCCGCCCATGGCCTCGGCGGCAGAGGACCTCCTCGCGTCGTGGATGGCGGATTCGCGCGGCAGGCTCCTGCTGCTTCTGTGCTTCCTCGCGCTGCTGTTGTTCTCGCTTCTCCTGATCCTGATCCCTCTCCTGCGCCGCTCCACCTCCTCGCTGCTTCGAGCGCTCGCCGAGCGGGTGGAGAGGATGCGCCTGGGCGGGCCTCCCGGCACGCTTCCGGAGGCCACCAGCCCGGAGGCGCGCGCGCTCGTGGAGGGCCTGGAGGCCTTGCAGGGTGTGTGGGCGGAGCGCATCCAAAGCCTGGAAGAGGATCGCCGCCGGCTCGAGGCGATCCTGAATGCTCCGGGAGACACGGGAACGCTCGCGGCGGATGGCGAAGGTCATCTGCGGTTCGTCAGTCGAGCCGCCGCGGCGCTTCTCGGTTACTCCGCGACGGATCTCGCGGGCCGCAGCGTCGAGATCCTCTTCTCCGAAGAGGTATGGAGCGATCTCGTTCCCAGGCTTGCTCGACGATCGTTCAGGGAGAGTGGCCTGAGCATCAAGACGGAAATGCTCCGCCGCGACCGCACCCGCCTGCCGGTCCACCTCACCGTCGCCCCTTCCCTGGTCTCCGGGGGCGCCGGGCGATTCGTGGCGGTGTTCAGGGATGCGGCCCAGGAGGCGTCTCGCGAGGAGAAGCTGCGCGCCTCCGAGGCAAGGCTGAAGAGCCTGATGGAAGCGGTCCAGGATGGAATCCTGGTCCTCAGGAACGGACGGATCCTGCACTCCAACGCCGCCGCCCAGGCTCTTCTCGGTAGCCCGGGCGCCGAGCTCGCCGCCAGGGATTTCAAGGAAGCGGTGGCGTCCGAAGATCTGCTCATGATCCTCGACCGCGCGGAGAAGGTGCTGGAGGGGGGAGGGCCCGAGGAGCTCGTCGCCCGCATCGCCCCTTCCTTCGGCGCTTCCCCGACCCGCGAAGTGCGCGCGCGGCTGTCGCGAGTCGACCCGCGCGAGGAGGGAACGCTGCTGGTCATTCTCCGAGACGAGTCGAAGGACCGGCGGAGACGGCAGGACGTCGAAGAAAGTAGAAGCCTTCTGGACGCCACGCTCGATTCGACCTCCGACGGAATTCTCGTCCAGGAATCGTCCCGCGGGCAGGCCATTCCCATCCTGGTGAACCGCACCCTCGAGGCGCTCTTGGGGGCTTCCGGCGCGGCCATCCTCTCCTGGTCGGAAGCCCGCCTTCTCGAAGAGCTCGCCGCGCGAGGCGCGTCCGAGGAGGCGTTGAGCCAGCTCTCGGGAGCGCTGCAAGAATCCGCCGGAAGCGGCGTCCTGGATCTCACCACCCCTTCCCCGAGAAGCCTGGAAGTCACTTGCTCCCCGCTGCACGTCCCCGGGCAGGAGAAGAGAGGAAGGGTTCTGGCGTTCCGCGACATCACCCGGCGCCGGGAATCGGAGCAGGCCCTCCGGCAGGGGAATGAAGCGCTCGCCTCGTCCGAGAAGCTCCTCCAGCAGGCGGTCTCGGATCTGGAGACCGCGCGGAAAGAACTCGCCGGCCGCAACGATCTGCTCGAGAAGATGAACCGGGACCTGCGCTCTGTCGACGAGATGAAATCGAGCCTCCTGGCGAACGTGTCCCACGAGCTCCAGACGCCGCTCGTTCTCATCAAGGGGTACACCGAGATGATCCTGAAGCGGAAAATAGGCCCGCTGACCCCGGAGCAGGAGAAGGGGCTGAGCGTGGCGCTCAAGAACATCGACCGCCTCGTGGAGATGATCGACAATCTGCTCGATTTCTCCCGCATGGAGAGGGGAGACTCCCCGCTCGATCTGGAGGAGTTCCCGCTGTGGCAGGTCGTCGACGAAGTCGTGGAGCTCGTCCGTGAGAAGTTGCGCGCCCGTCGATTGACTCTGCAGACCGAATACGAGACGGACGAGCTCACCATCCGTGCCGACCGGGGAAAGATCTCCCAGGTCTTCATCAATCTTCTTTCCAACGCCATCAAGTTCAATCGGGAAGGAGGGGAGATTCACGTGCGGGTCGCCGCGGGGGAATCCGGAACCCTCGACGTGGAGATCCGGGACAGCGGGATCGGCATCCCTGCCCAGGAGCTGGAGAAGATTTTCGATCGCTTCTACCAGGTCGATGCATCCCCGGGACGGCGGGGCGAGGGGACGGGAATCGGTCTTTCGATCGTGCGCGACATCCTCTCTTTTCATGGAGGATCCATCCGGGTGGAGAGTCGAGTGGGGGAAGGGAGCACCTTTTTCTTCTCCCTTCCCAAGGGGAAGACGTCCTCGCCCCCACGTCCGGGAGCCGCACGACCCCGCGACCTGGCTCAAGGGCAGGCGCGCAAGCGGTAGGGTGTCCTTCCCGCGAGTCACCCCTGCCTTTGACGGAAGGCCTCGTAAAGGAGAATGGCGGCGGCCGCGGCGACATTCAAGGACTGCACCGACCCGCCGAGCCCGACGGTGACCCGGAGGTCGGCGGCTTCCACCCAATCTTTCGACACCCCTTCTCCCTCGTTTCCCACGACCAGCGCCAGCGGGCCCCGGAGATCGGCACGGTCCGGGGCGACGCCTCCCTGGGAAAGCGTCGCGACGGTGCGAATCCGACGTGCAAGACTGACTCGCTTCCAGTCTTCGAAGGGGAGCGCGGCGCACAGAGGCACCCGCAGGATGGAGCCGGCCGAAGCGCGCACCGCCCGGGTGTGATGGGGATCGGCGGTCCCGGGAACGATGACCAGCGCCGCGATGGAAGCGGCTTCTCCGAGGCGCACCAGGGTGCCGACATTCCCGGGATCCTGGATGCGGTCTGCCACGAGCACCAGCGGGGTCTTCAGCGCGCCGAGCGCGTGCTCGAGAGGCGCGATGGAGAATCGCATGATGGCCAGAAGACCCTGATCGCCGGCGCCTGGGACGAGACGGTCCAGCAGCGAATCGGACAGGACGGACTGGGGAATCTGTTGCTGTCTCACGCGCCGGAGAAGCGGGCGCAGCGCGGGGCGGCGTGAGGCCCTCTCCCCAAGCACGAGATGGTCGACGCGAGCCCGGTCCTTCAGCCCCTCCTCCACCAGGCGCGATCCCCAGAGCAGAAAACAACCCTCCTTGCGTCGAGCATCGGGATCGGCTTCCAGCTTGAGAATGCGACGAGCCAGCGGGTTGCTCGGGCTGATGATGGCGTCCGACATGCTACGATCGATTCCGGAGATGAGGAGATGTTCGATGAAAACTCTGAGAGTCTCCGCGGATGGGGCGCCGGATCCCGAGATTCTCCGTGAGGGGATCGAGGTGCTGTCCCGCGGCGGGGTTCTTCTGTATCCGACCGACACCGTCTACGCTCTGGGTTGCGACCCTCGCCTGAGCGCGGCCTTGCGGGCGATGTTTCGCCTGAAGCAACGCCCCTTTTCCCGCAAGGTTCCGTTCGTGGCGGCCGACGTGGCTCAGGTGGGCCTCCTGGCGCGGATGGGCGGCAAAGCAGCGAGAGATCTCGCGCAACGATTCTGGCCGGGACCCCTGACGCTGGTGCTTCCTCTCGAGGAGGACACGCCGCTGAGCAAGACGTGGGATTGGGGTCCGAGCATCGCCCTGCGCGTGCCGGCGAGCGGGCTGGCGCGAGCCCTCGCGTCCGGCCTGGGCGTGCCTCTGCCGGCGACCAGCGCCAACCTCTCGGGCGAGCCCGCCGTCTCCCATCTCACGGAGCTGAATCCCGCGTTTCTGCAGAGGATCGATCTGGTGCTGGATGCCGGTCCTCTTCCTGAGCTTCCTCCGTCGACGATCGTCGATCTCGCCGGTGCGAAGCCGAGGATCCTGCGGGAAGGAGCGATCCCCTCCCAGGCTCTCGAGGCGTATCTGTCGCCTTCGTAGCACCCTAGTCGACGCGAACCCGCTCCAGGACATAGAAGTCGGCCGAAGGCGTGAGGGAGAAACCATGGACCCTCTTGCCCACGAGCGCGACGTTGGATTTGTGCCACAGATGGA
>DASYRY010000027.1:0-6721 GCA_036004025.1 Candidatus Polarisedimenticolia bacterium
TTCAATCGGTGCATCGGAAACGCAGCCTCGCCACCTCCCTGGTCTTTCTGGCGGGGGTCGGAGCCTGCCTGACGCTCGCCCATCACCTCACCTCTCCTCTCAAGCGGCTCAGCCACGCGGCTGAAAGGGTGAGCGCGGGAGATCTGGAGGTTCAGGTACGCGTCGAGCGTGGTGATGAAATCGGCAAGCTCCAGAGGAGCTTCAACAGGATGCTGGAGAAGCTGAGGGAGACTCGAAGGCTGGAGCAGGAGCTGCGGCGCTCGGAGCGTGCCGGCTCCCTGGGCCGCCTGGCCTCCGCCGTGGCCCACGAGATACGCAATCCCCTTAACTTCATGAGCCTGAGCGTGGACCACCTGCGCGCGGCCCTTCGGCCCGGTGAGACCGCCACCAGCGAGGAAACCGATCGGACGCTTCTGGCCATCAAGGAAGAGCTCGGCCGGGTCAACTCCATGGTCGCGGATTTCCTGAGCTACGGTCGACCTCCGAGACTTCGTATTTCAACTTGCCGCCTCGAGGACGTTTTGCACGACGTGCTGCGTCTGGCCGCCTTGAGAGCCGCCCAGCAGAAGGTGTCCCTCGACCTGCAGATTCTCGGGACCCTCCCCGCGATTCAAGCCGATCCCGAAGGGATCCGCACCTGCCTGATGAACCTCGTCAACAATGGAATCCAGGCGATGCCCCTGGGAGGGCGCCTGGCGATCCAGGCGGCCGAAGGGGAACCGGCGATGATTCGAATCACCGTGACCGACGAAGGGGTCGGCATACCCTCGCGGGATCTGGAGCGGATCTTCGATCCTTACTACTCGAACAAGGAAGCGGGCGTGGGCTTGGGGCTGGCGATCACCCAGCGAATCATCCAGGATCATGACGGGAGAATCGAGGTCTCGAGCGTGGAGAACAAGGGGACGGAGTTTCTCGTTTATCTGCCCCTCGAGGGCCCTCATGCCGCCCGGGGAGAGCGTTCTGTCTCGCGCATGGCGGGAGGGGCAAGGGGATGAGCCTCGGCACCGTGCTGGTCGTGGATGACGAGCCCAGGCAGCTGGAAATCCTCAAGACGATCCTCACCCGGGAAGGTTACGAAGTGGATACGAGCGCCAGCGGAGAGGAGGCCCTCCAGCTCTTGCTTTCCTCTCCGCCCCAGGTCCTCCTTACGGACCTGAAGCTTCCCGGTCTGGACGGCATCCAGCTCCTGGAGGCGGCGCTTCGGGATGCTCCCTCGTGCTCCGCGGTGGTGATGACGGCTCACGGAAGCGTCGACACGGCGGTGGAAGCAATGAAGAAGGGAGCCTTCGATTACCTGACCAAGCCGCTGGACCGCGAACGCCTGCTCCTCGTCCTGGGAAGGGCGATGGAAACGGTCCGGCTGCGCGGCGAGAATCGAACGCTTCGGGCCCAGCTCCACGAGCGCTTCCGGCTGGACAACGTGGTCGGGAATCACGGCACCATGCAGGATGTCGTTCGGCTCGTGGAGAAGGTCGCTCCGTCTGGCGCGACGGTCCTGATCTACGGCGAGAGCGGGACTGGCAAGGAGCTTATTGCCCGGGCGATTCATTACAATTCGCCGCGCGCGGCGCGGCCCTTCCTGGCGATCAACTGCTCCGCGGTGCCGGAGCCCTTGCTCGAATCGGAATTCTTCGGGCATGAGAAAGGATCCTTCACTGGCGCTGTCGCGCGCAAGCTGGGTCTCTTCGAGCAGGCCTCCGGAGGCACCTTCTTCCTGGATGAGGTGGGCGAGCTTCCCTTCGCGATGCAGGCGAAACTTCTTCGTGCCTTGCAAGAGAAGGAGATCCGCCGGGTCGGGGGAAACGGCTCCGTCTTGATCGACGTGCGCATCGTGGCGGCGACCAACCGGGACCTCACGCAGCGGATGAAGGCCGGGAAGTTCCGAGAGGATCTCTACTATCGCCTCAATGTGTTCCCCATCTTCCTGCCGGCATTGCGCGAGCGGGCGACCGACATCCCTTCCCTGGCCGAGCATTTCTTGGCGCGCCTGGGAAGGGAAGCCGGCAAGCCCGCGCTGCGGGTGGCTCCCGAGACGCTGGCGCTGCTCCTGCGCTATCGGTGGCCGGGGAACGTCCGCCAGCTCGAGTCCGCCCTCGAGCGGGCTTTTCTGCTAGCGGAGGGAGACATTCTCACGCCCGATCTGCTTCCGGCGGAGATCCGGGAGAACCTCCAAGGAACCGTGGGCGGCCTCCTGGAGATGGAGATTCCTGATGAAGGGATTTCGCTGGAGGTTCTCGAGCGGGAGCTCCTCGAGAAGGCGCTCCGCAAGGCGGGCGGCATTCTGACGCGGGCGGCGAAGCTTCTGGGAATCTCCTCCCGGACTCTGCAATACCGTCTCGACAAGTTCGGCATCTCCCGAGAGAGCGCTTCCGCACCATTTGGGAAGGCCGATGCACCAATTGGTGCGGGAAATACCAAATCCGGATCCTAGTCTTCCTTTCGCGCTTTCGGCATCCTCCATGTTTGTGCCTTCTTCCCTACCTTCGGCGCCGCGGGTTCGATCTGGCACCAACGTTGCTCAAGGGTCGGGCAAGGAGGATTTACACATGAAAAGATCCCTGATGCTCGTGCTCGTCGCGCTCTTCGCTCTGTCCTGCGCTTCGGTCTTTGCCGGCACCGCGACCACCCCCGCGAAAGCTCATCACGTGAGCGGCGAGGTGGTCTCCGTCGACGCCGCCAACAACACCTTCGTGATCCGCGAGACCCTGAAAGACAAGAGCACGAAGGAGGTCAGCATCCAGTGCGAGCCTGGCACCAAGATCATGCAGGCGGGAAAGGTCGCGACCCTGAGCGAGCTGACCTCGGGCGATCACGTGACCGTTGCCTACTCCACCTCGGAGGGCAAGAACATGGCCAAGACGGTCTCGATTGCCAAGCCCCAGGCACCGCAGCCCGGCAGCAAGAGCTAACCCCTCTCGTCCCTTCCTTCCGGCGGGGCACCCGGCCGACATGTCGGGTGCCCCTTCGTTTTTGCGGCTCTCTCCCCTGCCTGTCCCTGCTCTGATAGAATCCGCCCCATGGCCGTGCCGTTTCTCGATCTCAAGGCGCAGTATCGCGCCCTGGAGCCGCGCATCCAGGAGGCTCTTCGCCGCGTTTTCGAGTCTCAACAATTCATCCTGGGGGAAGAGGTTCTGGCCTTCGAGCAGGAGATCTCGTCCCTCCTCGGGGGTTGCGAAGCCGTGGGCGTCGCTTCGGGTACGGATGCTCTCCTTCTTGCGCTGATGGCCCTCGAAATCGGAGACGGGGACGAAGTCGTCACGACTCCTTTCACCTTCTTCGCCACGGCGGCAGCCATCCAGCGTGCCGGAGCTCGGACGGTCTTCGTCGACATCGATCCCGAGACCCTCCTCATGCGACCGGATCTGGTCCTGAGGGCCGTCACTCCGCGGACGCGCGCCTTCCTACCCGTGCACCTGTTCGGTCAGATGGCGGAGATGGAGCCCTTGATGGCTCTCGCCCGTGACAGGAAGCTTGCCGTGATCGAGGATGCCGCTCAGGCGATCGGAGCCACGTCGGGCAATCCTCCTCGGCACTCCGGAGCGATCGGGACTTTCGGCTGCTTCTCCTTTTTTCCTTCGAAGAATCTCGGCGGTGCCGGGGACGGTGGGCTGGTCACGACCGGAGACCGTGAGCTTGCGAATCGGGTCCGCTCTCTCCGCCGCCACGGTGAGGAGACCACCTACGTTCACACTCGCGTCGGTCTCAACAGCCGCCTCGACGCCGTGCAGGCCGCGGTCCTGCGGGCGAAACTTTCCCATCTCGAGGAATGGAATGCCGCACGGGAGGCGAATGCCGCCCGCTACGCCCGCTTCTTCGAGGAAGAAGGGCTTCTCGGTCCCGACGGCCCGATCGCCCTCCCTCGGGTCCGCGCGGGAGCACGCCACACCTACCACCAGTACGTCATCCGCACCCCCAAGCGCGACGAGCTTCGAGACGAGCTGAAGCAGGCAGGAATCGGGTGTGCGGTCTACTATCCCATCCCGCTCCACCTCCAGCGCTGTTTCTCCTCCCTCGGGTACGGTCCCGGCGACTTTCCCGTCGCCGAGAAGGCGGCCTCCAACGCCCTGGCGCTCCCCATCTACCCGGAGCTGTCGGAGAGCCAGCAACGCGAAGTCGTAAGGGCGATCAAGCGCTTCTTCGAGCGATCCCTCTAAGACATTGCGCAGGTGATGGCCCCGGCGGCCAGACCAAATCCTGCCGGGATGAGGCCATCCTCGCCCGCAGAGATCGGCAAGTCAAAAGCGACCGCGGAATTGACTCTCCTCTGGAAACATGGTACAAACTCCCGCTTTTCTCAGTAGTTGCGAAATCCGCCCTCCTGGTCCGGGTGCGGCACTCAGGCTCCCGAGACGGAGTGCTTGTTCCCTATCCCAGGGTCTTCAGGACGTCGACTTCATGTCCGACCGGTACCCACCCCAGGACGGGATTCTGGCCTCTCCGGAGGTGTTCGAAGCCTCCGCAAACGCTGAGAGGCTCACCAAGACCATCATCTTCATCGCCTTCAGCCTGATCGTCCTCTCGGCCTTCCTCAGCGGATCCTTCGATCGGGCTCATTACTGGTACAACATCAATTTCGTCACGCGTTTCCTCTCCTTCCCGCTCCTGGTTTACAGCGTCTTGATGATGATTCACCTTCCATACCGGGCGATCCTCTGCTTCCTCTACAGGCCCTACCCGCTCACCGGCAAGCTTCCCACGGTCAGCGTCATCATCCCGGCCTACAACGAGGGGGCGATGGTCGAAAAGGCGATCGAGTCGAGCGTCCTCGGGGATTATCCTCGGGAGAAGCTGGAAATCCTTTGCGTGGACGATGGATCGACGGACGACACGTGGGTGCACATCCAGAGGGCGGCCGCCAAGCATCCGGGACTGGTTCGGACGCTGCGCCACTCGAGAAACCGGGGGAAGCGTCACGCACTGGCGACCGGATTCAACGAGTCCCGGGGCGAGATTCTGGTCACGATGGACTCCGACAGCGTCATCGCGCGAGATGGATTGCAGCACCTGGTCTCGCCGTTCGCGGATCCGAAAGTCGGAGCTGCAACCGCCAAAGTCCGGGTCTTCAACAAGCATCAGAATTTCCTGACCCGGATGCTCGCCGTCCGATACATCATGGCTTTCGAGTTTTTTCGCGCTTCGACCTCGGTATTCAAGACGGTGATGTGCTGTTCCGGAGTCCTCTCCGCATACCGCCGGTCGGTCGTGGACCGCTTTCTGGATCGTTGGCTGAATCAGGAATTCCTGGGCCAGACCTGCACCTATGGAGACGACCGCGCGCTGACCAATTTCGTCCTGCGCGAAGGCTTCGACACGGTCTACCAGCGCACCGCCGAGGTTCAGACTCTGGCCCCCTCCACGCTGGGAAAGCTCGCCCGTATGCTCACACGCTGGCACAAGAGCTTCATTCGCGAGAGCGTGATCTTCTCGACCTTCATGTTCAGCCGATACCGCGAGCGGCATCGCTTTCCCGCCGCTTTCGATTTTCTGCTGACCGTCACTCTGATCCCATTCCAGTTCTACATCACGCTCTATTCCCTGTACCACATCTTCGTCGATCCCATCCTGATCCTTAGGTTTCTGGCGCTCATCGTCATCATGGGCGTCACGTACATGCTCTTCTACATACGTTTCGAGAGGAACACCGACTTCCTCTATGGAGTCCTCTACTCCTTCCTCCACGTGTTCTTCCTCATGTGGACCGTCCCCTACGCGGTCCTGACTTTCAAGAACAACTCCTGGCTCACCCGTTGATCGAGGGGGTTTGCCGCCCCTGGAAGCCCTGTGCTAGATTTCTCATTGAATCGTCTGAGCTTACGCCGCATCTCAAGAGGTGCCATCTTGCCGGCCGTCGACCTGGACGCTCCCCTGGTGAATCAAACCCGAGGCGGCGACGCGTCCGCCTTCGAGGAGTTGATGCGCCGATACGAGGAAAAGGTCTACCGGCTGGCGATCGGCATGACGAAGAACCGTGAGGACGCCCTCGATGCGGTGCAGGACACTTTCTTGAACGTCTACCGCAAGATCGATACTTTCAAAGGCGAGTCCGCCTTTTCGACCTGGCTCTACAAGATTGCGCTAAACTCCGTCTACATGAAGCTGCGATCGCGATCCCGACACGGCCGGACGGAGCCCCTGGAAGATCTGGAAGGGATCCTGGACCCTGCCAAGGTGCGCATCCTCATGCCGTCCCGCGGCTGGACCGAGAAAGCGGATGACGCGCTGCTTCGCCAGGAGCTCTCCGGGATCCTCCGGGAGGCGGTGGACGCGCTCCCCGAAGAGTACCGGGCGATCTTCACGCTGCGCGAGGTCGAGGAGCTCTCGAATCAGCAGGTGGCGGACATCCTGGGATTGAGCCTCGCAGCCACCAAGACTCGGCTCCATCGAGCCAGGCTCTTCCTGAGGCAGCGCCTCTCCCGGTACCTGCAGGGGAACGCCGCATGAGCCATGAACACCGCAGCTCCGAGCCTACCTGCCGAGAGGTTTTCGATCTGCTCAGTGAATTCGTGGACGGCGAGCTGACCGATTCGCTTCGCGAATCCCTGTCGCGGCACCTTTCCGCCTGTCCTCCCTGCGAGGAATTCCTCAAGACCTTCCAGGTTACACGCTCGCTCTGTCGCGAGAGCCTCATGGAAACGATGCCGGACGAGCTCAAGGTCCGGCTGCGCTCATTCCTTCGGATTCAGATCCAGAAGAAATAGCGGCATCGATCGACCGAAAG
>DASYRY010000028.1:0-3620 GCA_036004025.1 Candidatus Polarisedimenticolia bacterium
GGCAGACTGAAATGCTCCTGGAGCAGCATTGCCACCAGGGTGTCCCGATCCGCTTCGGTGGCGATATGACGGGCGACCGGCTCGAGTTCCAGGAGATCCTCCGGCGCGGTGGTGGTCACCGAATCACGAAGCCGCTTCAGAAGATGCTCGGACTTCCTGGCGGCCACCTCGGCCTCGGAAGGGAAGTCTCGCTCGATGGCATCCAGGTGATTCACCCGCACCAGCTTGTTGAAATTGACCAGGTCCTGCGCGGCCACGAGAGACACGGCCTTGCCCGATCGACCGATTCGGCCGGTCCGTCCCGCCCGGTGGACGTATTGGTCGGGAGAGCTCGGGGCCGAGAAGATGAAGACGTGAGTCAGATCCTCGATGTCGATGCCACGGGCTGCCACGTCGGTGGCCACGAGATGCCGGAGCTCCCGTCTGCGGAATCGAGCCATGACCTTTTCTCGCTTCGCCTGGGTGAGGTCGCTTGAAAGCATCGCCACCGGGAGGCCCTTTCGCCCGAGGTAGCTCGCAACCATGCGTGTCTCCTCTCGAGTGTTGCAGAAGATCATGGAAGCGGGAGGGTCCTCGTATTCCAGGAGATTGTAAAGGTTCCGCTCCTTGTGCATCCGGTTCGTGATGTAGTACTCGTGGGACACCTCCCGAACGTAGACATAGTCCTCGCTCAGGAGAAGCTTTTCCGGATCCACCAGGTATTTCTGCCCGATCACCTCGATGGCCCTGGGAATCGTGGCCGAGAAGAGCAAGGTCTGCCGCGTCCGAGGAATATGGTCGAGAATCTGCCGCATCTCTTTCTCGAAGCCCATGTCCAGCATCAAGTCGGCTTCATCGAGCACCAGGACTTTCAATCCCTCGAACGACAGCGTGCCCCTGCGGAGGTGGTCGAGGATCCTCCCCGGAGTGCCCACCACGGTCTGCGCTCCCTGACGGAGATCCTCGATCTGCTTTTCAATCGGCCGGCCTCCGTATACGGCGAGACATCGAAGTCCGCGGCCAAGCCCGATGCGGGAGACCTCCGCCGCCACCTGCACCGTGAGCTCACGCGCCGGGGTGAGCACCAGCGCCTGGATGGCGAGGCTTGCAGGATTAGCGATTTCAGCGATGCGGATCCCGAACGCCGCGGTCTTTCCCGTTCCGGTGCGGGATTGCACGATGAGGTCCTTTCCCGCCATGGCTCGAGGGATCGCCAGGGCCTGGACCTCCGTGGGCTCCTTATAGCCGATCTTCTCCAGTGAGGAGAGGACTTCGGGGGACAGCTGAAAGCTCCGGAATCCCCGGGAAGGAGGGTTCGATTCGCCGTGTTCGCCGCCGTGAGAGGGGGGTTCCATGTTTTCTCGATTCCTAGGGATGCTGCATGCGTGAAGCAGCAAGGGATCTCTGACGTTGACCGCTCCAGGCCTTCATCGAATACTCCAAAGGTGGAAGGGGGACGAGTTCCCCTTCACCGCCGCCCTTGATGACGGATGGGAAGGGCGGCGGGATCCCCCCAACGACCGCGCGGGATATCCCGCGCGGTCGTTATTCTTCAGGCCTCCCGCCCACAAGCTCACGCAGCTCCTCGAGGGCGTCCACCACGCGCGGCGAAGGCCGCTCGATCGTCTCGCTGACAGTGCCCACTCTCTTCTTCGCCACCGCGTCTAGCTCCTTCCACCCCGGCCTCCGGGTAAGGCCGTCCAGTGCCTTGGCGTTTTGGCGCGCCGAGACGATCCACTCGGGCCGGCGGAGCAGCAAGGTCTCGAGATCGTACGTCGGCCAACCCGAGGGAGCATCGGACGTCACGGAGTCTATACCCGCGCGCCTCAAGGCGTCGCTCAGGAATGTCCCCGAGCCCGGCACGACGGGGGGATCCACCCAGACAAGGAACAGGACTCTTGGACGCGGGCCCGCAAGGGGAGCGTGCTCGATCCTGTCGAGGCGTGCCTCCAGGGATCGGCGCACCTTCCTACCCTCCTCCGCCAATCCCACCACGTCCCCCAGTCGAACGAGGGAATCAAGGAGCCCATGGAGATCGGGGGCGTCGGTAAAATAGAGAGGGAGTCCCATCGTTTCCGCTTGTCCGACCAGGGAAGCATCGTTTCCGGCGGTGGTGGCGACCACTAGGTCCGGATGGAGCCTGAGCACCGATTCCCAGTCCGGCTTGACCATTCCTCCGATTCGTGGCAGCGAGCGCGCTGCCGGAGGATAGTCGCACACGTCGGTGACGCCCACCAGGCGGTTCCCGGCGCCCAGCTCGAAAAGGGTCTCCGTCACGCTGGGAGCAAGAGAGACGATCCTGCGAATCTCGCCCTTCAGCGCAACCCGCCGGCCCACATCGTCCCGCACCTCGCGCAGCTTGGGGCCTTGGGCCGCCGCGAGGAGCAGGCAAGCCATCGTGACAAGGGCCGCACGCGCGACGTGAGTGTGGACCGGCGCACCGTGAAGATCCGCCGCGGATGAGATGGAGCCGGAGGGAGTTTTCACGCTCCAAGATAGCGGCGAATCGTTTCCGTATCCGCCTGAATGTCGAGGCCCGAGCCGCTCTCGGCCATTGTTTCCGTGATCCTGCGTAGCAGGATTCGGGTGACTTCTCCCGGTCGGCCGTCGCCAACCCGGTGTCCCGCCACACTCGTGATGGGCATGACGAAGGCGCCCGTCCCCGTCATGAAGACTTCTCGTCGCTCGCCCACGAGATCCAGGGGAAGCAGGGAAGGGGACTCCTGGGTGGAATAACCCAGCTCTCCGGCGAGACGAAGAATGGTCATGCGTGTGATCCCGTTCAGGCAATAGGCCGGTGAAGGCGTCAGCACTCGAACACGGGACGGAGCCTTCTCCCATCCCTCTTCCTTCAGAACCAGGAAGATATTGTCCACGGTCGCCTCCGCGACGAATCCTTCCTGGTTCAACATCACACACTCGGCTTGCGCGGAGGAGTCGCAGCCTTCTCTCAGAGCGAGCACATTGTTGAGGTAATTGTTGCTCTTGATGCGGGGATCCAGAATGTTGGCCCCGGGCCGGCGTATGGTCCGGGCGATCCCCAGCGCGATCCCGTTCGTGTACGCCTCGGGGGGATAGAGACGGATGGTGGATACGAGAGCGAAAAGCGTCGGTCCCACGCACTTCTTAGGGTTGATCCCAAGGTCTCCCAGGCCGCGCGTCACGACGAGCCGAATGTAGGAGTTGTCCTGGGGCTCGAAGGACACCTGTCGTATCGTTTCGAGCAGGTGCGTGGTCAGGTCGATCCGATCGTAAGGGATGACGATTCCCAGCTCTCGGGCCGAGCGCCAGAACCGGTCGAGATGCTCCCCCAGGAGAAACACTCGACCGTGCTTGATGAGAATTCCCTCGAAGCACGCGTCTCCGTAAAGCACATCGTGATCGAGCAAGGGGATGCCAATTTCATCCAGCCGGAAAATGCCGTGCCTGCGAGGGACACCATGCTTCGTTTCGCTCGTCGAGGCGGTCGCCGGGATCGACAGCACGCGCGGAGTGATTCCCTCGACCCACGGCATGGATACGAAGACGCGGGCCTTCCGGCCCACCTCCCTTAGGGCATCGAGAGCACTCTCTACAGTCGGATCCACCGCGGGCATCGGCTGCCTCTCGGGCTGGGTGTTCGAAGCAACGGGGACCGAAAC
>DASYRY010000029.1:0-8430 GCA_036004025.1 Candidatus Polarisedimenticolia bacterium
GGAGAGGGAAAGATAAAAGGCCCATAGAAGCAGCAGAATGGGTCCCGGAGCCACGTCCAGGATCAGGAGCACGGACAATGCCGCGCCTCCCACCCAGAGAAGCTGGACGGAATCATCTCCGGGGCTCAGCCAGCAGAGAGTGGGAAAGCGGTTGAATCGCTCGGAGGCAGGCAGGGAGCTGGACATCACCTCCAGGAGCCGGCTTGCAGGCTGGATCCCGTGCTCCCCGATCAGACCCTTCGTCTGAATGCCGAGCGAGAGAAACGCAATGAGGAAGACGAGCCCGAGCAGCCGGAGGTAGATCCACCGGGTGAGGACGTGGGAGGCCTTTTCGACCGACTCCCCCCACAAGCATCGTGTGAGCCTGGAGAAGGCAACCCTATGCCCGGCGACGAAACGATAGATCCCCTCGCTGAAAGACTTGGCGAAGGGAGCGTGCGTGTAGATCCAGAGCGGCCAGCCCCCGAAGGGGGCGTGCGCCAAGGCGCGGAAGGCCCCTTCGGCGCCTTGATAGACCGCTCCATCGGTCTCGACGAACTGCAGAGAGCGCTCGAAGCGCTCGGGCGAGATCTCGGGATGGAGGGACCCGACCTCCTGGTACGTTGCGTACTCGACCCGCTCCCCCGTCGACTGCCGCCAGCGTGCAATCCAGCGGCGGCAGAAGTGGCACTCCCCGTCGAAGATCAGAAGGGGTCGATCACGCTGGGGCACGTCAGCGGTCGCGCCGCATCTCCCTGGCCATTCGGATGGCTGCCTGCACGCCTCGGCGGGCGCGCAAAGCGCGAACCTTGGCCTTCTGCCTGCCGGGAAGGTTGCGAATCAAGCCGATGTATCGTCCATGAATCTTACGACCGGGCGAGACTTTCTTACGACGTGCGCCCCCGTGGCGGGAAGCTTCTTCTACAAGCTCCCGTGTCAGGAGCCGGAAGCCTCGGCTCAATCGTTTGAGTCCCGCCTGAATCTCTCTGACTGCTTTGGAGCCGGATTGCGCGCCAGCACTCTTTCTCATCGAGCCCTCCCTCGAGGCATCGGTGTGAATTGTGACTGTGATGCCCGCAGTGTGCGGGCGTTACCCTCTTGGCGGCATAACCTTACACGACTACCCGGGGAATGCAAAGTGGGAAAGTGGCACGCGAAAGCGATCCGTTTTAGACTAGGTGGCTCTCTGGCTAGCGAACCGACCCGAAAGATCGGGAGAACTCTTCTGTCGAGGCGTCCCCTTTTTCGATCGCTTCTCATCGCGCTCGTGGTCCTGCTGGCGATCCTCCTCACGGCGCCCGGATTGCTGCGAGTCTACTGGGCGCGTCGAGCCTCGAACCCCGTTCGCAGGGGGGTGGCCCGCGCGCGCGCGCTGGGCTGCTTCTCCTGTCACGGCAACCTGGGAAGCGCGGGCATCAAGGATCCCGGCGGCGAAAATGTGGAGGTTCCAGCCTGGAGCGGGATCTACATGATGTACGTGAAAAACGACGACGACGTCCGCCGCTTCATCCTCGAAGGAAGCGCGCACGAAACTCAGGAGAGCGAAGCCTCCTCGGCCCACGAACACGAGCACGGCCACGGGGAGCACAAAGCTGCCGTGGAGATGCCGCCTTTCAGGGACGTCCTGTCGGGCAGCGACCTGGAGGATCTCACTTCGGCCTTCAAAGTCATCTCGGGGATGGTGGGACCCGCTTCCGACTCCGCAGAAGAACAAGGATTGGGCTTGGCCAGGACCTGGGGCTGTTTTTCCTGTCACGCTCCGGGAGGATCGGGCGGAGCTCCCAATCCAGGCTCCCTCGCGGGCTTCATCCCGGGCTGGTACGGCCCCGATTTCAAAGACCTGGTCCGAAACCGTGGGGAGTTCGACGCCTGGGTCCGTGAGGGAGGCACGCCCAGGATGCGAGCCAATCGGGTCGCGAGATACTTCATGAGCCGGCAGAGAATCCAGATGCCCCGCTACTCGAACTTCTCGCCCGCCGAGCTGGACCAGCTCTGGGCCTATACGAGCTGGCTCGATCGAAGCGGCGGAGGAGTTCGGAAGGACTCGGAGAGGAAACCATGATGATCCAGGCTCTCACTTCTCTGGCTTATGGCGTGCTCGTCCTCGGCGGCGGGATCATGGGATTCAGGAAGGCCGGAAGCCGGCCCTCCCTGATCGCCGGAATCGCCTCGATGGCGCTGCTGCTGCTCGCGGCGATCCTTCTCTTCTCCGGCCGGCTCTTCGGAGCTTATCTGGCCATCTTCGTTTCCGCGGCTCTGCTGATCTTCTTCGCCATGCGATGGGTAAAGGGACGCAGGTTCATGCCGGCGGGACTGATGAGCCTGCTCAGCGCGGCCGCGCTGCTTTTGCTGATCTGGAGTCGTCCGATATGAGCGGGGAGCGTTGACGCCGATGTCCGACCGTGACGTGGGGGCCGAGGCCAGAGCCATTCTCATGCGCTGGATCGAGGCGCTCCTCGAGCGCCCCGAGTCCTCCTGGCACGGCGCTCACCGTGAGTTCCTCGATTCCCTTCTCATGGGACACGAGGGGGCCAAGACGCTCGCCGAGCTGGCCGTGACCAGCGCGCGCATCAAGGCAAGCGGACTGAAGCACGAGGATCTCGGCTCGCTTCGCGAGATTCATGAAGCCATCGAGGTATTCTGGAACAATCCCTGCCCCGAGACGTATGAGAATCTCAGGACCATCGGCCGATCCCTGGAAACCGATTCGTGAGAGGAGGCACTCCTTGAACCCCGCACCGCGTCGCGTCCTCGTTCCCGTTCTGCTCCTCACCCTGCTGGCGTCATCTTTCGGTGTCTCTCCGGCAGGGGCGGCTCGCACCAAGGGATCCGAGCATCCCGAGGCGGCGGCGTCCGGGGGAAAGAAGCCCTTCTCGGAAATCGTCAAGGATCACGAAAAGCTGGAGGGGATTTTCACCCTCTACAGGAGTCCCGAGCACTTCTACCTGGATCTTCCCGACGAGTGGCTCGGCAAGCCCCTGGGTCTCGCGGGGCTGATGGTGAAGGCGCTGGGGGACTGGTCGGTGCGAGGCGGCAGCATCGAGAACCAGGTGGTCATCTTCCACAAGGTGGGGGACAAGATCGTCCTCTCCAAGCGCAATCTGGACTACCGCGCCGAGCCTTCCTCCTCCTTCCTGGTCGCGGTCGACACCACGTTTCCGGACTCGCCGGTTTTTTCCGCGCGCATCGTCCCCACGACGGAGTCGCGGAAATCCTCGCTCGTCGATCTTAGCGGGCTCTTCACTCCGGGCTTGATGGAAACGCTCTCGCCCCGCACCGGGTACATGCCCAGCGCCGAAGACTCCTCCGTGGCGGACGTGCACAACAATCCCGACAACCTGGCGGTGCGCATCGCGTACCGGTTCAACCGGAAGGAGGGAGGCGGAGGCGGCGGCGACGAGGTTCAGCTCGGGCTGAACCGCCCGGTCGCTTCCCGGCTTCCCGATCCCCGATACCTGGAAGCAGTCGTGGACTACAACCTCTTCCGGCTGCCGGCGAACGGCTTTCACCCGCGGGCGGCGGATGAGCGGATCGGGGGCTTCGACAACGGCCACAAGGACTACACGGGCGTCGATCAACGGGACACCGCTTTCCGCTATATGTTCCTGCGCTGGAACCTGGAAAAAACGGATCCCTCGGCGGCGCTTTCCCCGCCGAAGGAGCCGATCACGTTCTACGTGGACAAGGCGACGCCTCCCGAATGGCGGCCCAGGGTGAAGGAAGCGGCGCTCTGGTGGAACCACTCCTTCGAGAAGGTAGGCATCCGGGACGCCCTTCGCGTTGTGGATCAGCCCGACGATCCCTCCTGGGATCCCACCGACATCCATCATTCGATGATCTACTGGAACTTGAGCGACAACCTCATGTTCTCAGGACTGGCCGGTCCCATGGTGGTGGATCCCAGAAGTGGGCAGGTCCTGAAGGCGAACGCCTACCTCAACGGCGAGTTCCCTTCGTACACGCTGCATCGATACCTGGTTTACGCCTGGTGGAGGTCTCCTCAGTGGAACCGCATGGAGGACCCCTTCTTCCTGCCCGCCACGGGCACCCAGAGCCTGGGGTCGCGGATGCAAGCCATGGACGCCCGGCGCTCCGGCACGTCTCCCCTGTGCGACTACCCGGCTTCCTTCAGCAGCCAGATCGCCTTCGCCCGGCTGGTGCTGCAGTCCCGTGGCGTGCTGGGAAGCGGTCCCGAGGAGTCGGACCGCTTCGCGCGCGAGGCGTTCGCCGAGCTGGTGGCTCATGAGGTTGGCCATGCCCTCGGCTTCTCCCACAACTTCAAGGCGAGCCTGCTGAGGCCCCATTCCGACATCGTCTCCGGCCGGGCCACCGGAAACCCCGGGGATCATCCCTTCGGGGGCTCGATCATGGACTACAACCCCATCAACCTGGCGGAGCCCGGGAAACCGCAAGGGGACTACTTCATGAGAGGAGTGGGACCCTATGACGATCTCATGCTGGAGTACATCTATCGTCCCTTCCCCAAGCTGAGCGCGGCGGAGGAGGCGGCGGCTCTCGAGAAGATCGCCCGGCAGGCGGAGACCGCCCCCGGGCTCATGTTCGACGACGGCTCGCTCTCCGAAGCGGATCCTTCCTCCAGCACGGACGATCTGGGTGACGATCCGCTGGGCTTCGCCGAATCGCGCCTGGCCATGGTCCAGAAGGAGGTCCTGCCCAAGGTCGGCTCTCTGGTGGTCGCGGAGGGCCATGACTACAACCGGATTCGGCAGGCGCTGGATGCGGCTGTGTTCTCGGTGGCGCTCGACTACATCGACCTTTCCGCCCGCCACATCGGGGGCCAGACTCTGCGCCGGGTCGTGGCAGGAAGCCCGTCGCCGTCCGTTCCTCCCGTCGTGCCGCTCGATCCGGCGCTACAGCGCAGGGCTCTGGCGGTCCTCGACAAGAATCTCTTCGATCCTTCCGCCTTCCACGCCTCGCCTGAGCTTCTGTCGCTGCTCAAGTCGGACTTCCTCTACGATTGGAATTACCCCTATCGCTACTACACCGACTACAGCTTCGAGTCACGCGTCTCCTTCCTCTACGATTCGGCGCTGAACACGCTGCTGGAGCCCCGGAGACTGGGCCGCATTCTCGACAACCAGCGGCGCTCACCCCGGGAGCCCTTCCCCTTGACCCTTCCCGAGCTGTTCGGTCATCTGACCTCGACGGCATTCGCGGGGATCGAGAAGGCGGGCCTGGCTCGCGCGACGGCGGCCGACCCCTCCATCTCCATCCGCCGCCGCTGCCTCCAGCGCCTGACGGTCAGCCATCTGGGAGATCTGGTGCTCAATCCCGGGAAAGGAACGCCTCCCGAGGGAACCCAGGTCGCGCGCGTGGCGCTTGCCGACATCCGCGGAAAGATTCGGCGCGTGACGGCCTCGCCCCAGCGCCTCGCCGCGCTGGACGATTACTCGCGCTCTCATCTCCTGGATCTGGAGGCGACGATCTCGCAGACGCTCGATGCGCGCGTGATGCTGAAACCCAAGGTCTAGATCGGATCCGCCGCCCAGGCACGCCCCCGGGGTCCCGCTTCCGCCGGGCCCCCGGTGACGCTATACTTTCGTCTGCATGGATCGGGAACCTCTCTCGCCGCGCAGGAACCTCCTGGATCGCTTGGTCCTCGCGAGCTTCCTTTTTCTCCTGCTCAATGGCGCCTATCTGGGCGCATTCTCCGCGCCCACCCTCGCCTATTACGGGAACGTTTTCCTGCATCTGATCGGGGGAGTCCTCTTCCTCGCCGGCTTTCTCTGGGTGGGGATGAAGGCGATTCGCGACAAAGGACGCGGGAAGGCGTCGCGTCTCGGCGCGCTCGTGGCCTACCCCCTCCTCGCCGGCGCCGGCGCGGCGGGGATCTACCTCATGCTGTTCTACGCCATCCGCCCCCACCTCTGGGTCCTGCACCTCCACGTCGCGCTGGCCGTGGGCGGATCGGTGGCCTGGATCCTGGCGCTGCGAGGCTCCCCCTCGCGTTTCGGGGCGGCTGGTTCGAAACTCGCGCTGGTCGCGGGAGTCTTCGCGTTGCTCCTGTTCGCGAGCATCCGGCTCGCGGTCGGCTCGAGATCGGATCCTCGCGATGTCATCGTGAACCCGGACTCCCCTCCCGTGGAGGCGACCGGGGAGTCGATGTCAGGACAGACCGGCCCGTTCTTTCCCTCCTCCGTCCACACCACCACAGGCGGAAGAATCCCGTCGAGTTTCTTCATGCAATCCACCTCGGAGACGTGCGGGCGGTCGGGCTGCCATCCCGACATTTACAAGCAGTGGTACTCCTCGGCCCACCACTTCTCCTCCTTCAACAACCAGTGGTATCGCAAATCGATCGAATACATGCAGGAGATGGTCGGCACCCGCCCGTCCAAGTGGTGCGGAGGGTGCCACGACCCCGCGGTCCTGCTCAACGGGATGATGGACACCCCAATCAAGCAGATCGTGCAGCGACCGGAGGCGCAGGCGGGGCTCGGCTGCACCGCGTGCCATTCGATCATCCAGGTGCGAAGCTCCATGGGCCAGGGGGACTTCCTGATCCAGTACCCGCCGCTTCACGACCTGTCGGTGAGCAAGAACGCGTTCCTGCGCGGGATGCACGATTACCTGATCCGCGTGAATCCCGAGCCGCACCGGCGGATCTTTCTGAAGCCCTTCCACAGGCAGCAGGCGGGCGAGTTCTGCTCCTCCTGCCACAAGGTCCACCTGGACATTCCCGTGAACAGCTACCGCTGGTTTCGCGGTTTCAATGACTACGATAATTGGCAAGCCAGCGCCGCATCGGGCCAGGGGGCGCGCTCCTTCTACTATCCACCGCAACCCTCCACCTGCGTCACCTGCCACATGCCTCTGGTTCCCTCCAAGGATCTGGGGAGACACGACGACGGCCTGGTGCATTCGCACCGCTTCCCGGCCGCGAATACGGCGCTGCCGGTGGCCAACAAGGATGCGGAGCAGCTCAAGGCCGTCACCGATTTTCTGACCGATCGTCGGCTCACCGTGGACATCTTCGCCGTGACCGAGGCCGCCCCCCCTCCGGTCCACCCGCCAGGCGCGAAACCAGAGATGCCGGAGCTTTCCAGCTTCTTCGCGGTGGGCGAGGAGCAGGCCCAGGGGATGGCGGCCCCGCCCGCCGTCTCCACGGCGACCGGCCCGCTGCGGGCGCCTCTGAATCGCCTCGGAAAAGTCGCCAGAGCCGGTGATTCGGTGAGGGTGGACGTCGTCGCGAGGACCCGAACGGTGGGCCACTTCTTCCCGGGCGGCACGGTGGACGCGTTCGACGTCTGGATGGAGCTGAAGGCGATCGACGCGAAGGGGAGGCTGATCTTCTGGAGCGGTTATCTCGAGGACGGCGGCAAAGGACGCGTCGAGCCGTCGGCCCATTTCTACAAGTCCCTGATGCTCGACGCCAATGGCAACCCGATCAACAAGCGGAACGCCTGGTCCGCGCGCGCGATTCTCTACGTGAACCTGATCCCGCCGTCCTCCGCCGACACCGTCCATTACCGGCTGGATCTCCCGAAGGACACCGTCTCGCCAGTCCACCTCACGGCGAAGGTCAACTACAGGAAGTTCAACTGGTGGAACACGCACTGGGCCTATGCGGGGATCCGGGACCCGAAGCAGAAGAGCTACGGCTCGAGCGCCGACTACGACGATGGCCGGTGGGTCTTCGAGGGGGACACGTCACAAGTCTCGGGCAGCTTGAAGGAGGTGCCCGATCTTCCCGTCGTCACCTTGGCCACGGCCGAGACCGATTTGAAGGTGGCGAATCGCGACGAGCCGCTCGACCACAGCGAGCCGGCTCCGGCTCCCGAGGATCGCGAGCGGTGGAATGATTACGGAATCGGCCTGCTCCTGCAGGGGGACCTGCGCGGCGCAGAAGCGGCGTTCCGAAAAGTGACCGCGATCGATCCTTCCTACGCCGACGGGTGGGTCAACATCGCCCGATCCGCCATCGCCGAGGGGAACCTTGACAAGGCGGAGACGATGCTCGCGGAAGCTCTGAAGCGCGCGCCCGAGCTTGCGAGAGCCCACTTCTTCCTGGGGCAGGTCTTGAAGAACCGTGGCCGCTACGACGAGGCGCTGTCGCACTTCCGGCGGGCTCACGACCAGTACCCCCGGGACCGGGTGGTGCTCAATGAGATGGGCCGAGTCCTCTTCCTGCAGGAAAAGCACGAACAAGCGGTGCAGACGCTCCGCATGGTCATGAAGATCGATCCCGAGGATCTACAAGCCCATTACAATTTGATGCTGGCGTATGGTGCGCTGGGGAGGAAGGAGGAGGCGGAGAGGGAGAGAAAGCTCTACCTGCGATTCAAGGCCAACGAGTCCGCCCAGGAAATCACCGGGAAATACCGCCAGGACCATCCCGAGGACAACAACGAGCGGCAGCGGATCCACGAGCACCTCTCACGCCACCGCGCCCCCGAGACTCCTGGCGCGGACTACTCACGCGGCAGCGGA
>DASYRY010000030.1:0-1649 GCA_036004025.1 Candidatus Polarisedimenticolia bacterium
GGAGAGGCTTCACTTCCCCGTGCCCCAGGTTCGAAGCGTCGCGCTGGAGCGCGCCGAGCGCTGGATCCTCGAGCGGCTGGAGGAGAGCGACGGCTTGGGCGCCATCTTTCCCCCCATCGTCAACACGCTGCTGGCGCTGCACGCCCGCGGCTATCCTCTCGACCATCCGACGATCCTGCACCAGGTCCGCGAGCTGGAGAAGCTGGAGATCGAGGAAGCCGAGACGCTTCGGGTCCAGCCCTGCTTCTCTCCGGTCTGGGATACGGCCTACGCCATCAATGCGCTCGTGGAATCGGGGCTTCCTGCGGCCCATCCGGCCAACCGGCGGGCCGCGCGCTGGCTTCTGGAGCACCGGGGAGGCGCCCGGGGCGACTGGAAGCTGAAGCATCCGAGAGGACAGGGTTCGGGGTGGTACTTCGAATACGCCAATCCCTTCTATCCGGACTGCGATACCACTTCCCAGGTCCTCACCTCGCTCAGCAAGATCTCCCTCGAAGGCGAGGAGTACACCCTTTGCCAGAAGGCGGTTTTCGAAAGTCATGAGTGGCACCTGGGGATGCAGAACAAGGACGGAGGATGGGCGGCGTTCGACCGCGGGTGCGACAAGGAGATCCTGACCAAGGTTCCGTTCGCGGACCACAACGCAATGATCGATCCGAGTACGGCGGACCTGACCGCTCGCGGGCTGGAGGCGCTCTCCGAGCTGGGTTTCGGAAAGGACTATCCTCCCGCCGTCCGGGCCATTCGATTCCTGCGCCGCGCCCAGGAGGCCGACGGCGCCTGGTACGGACGCTGGGGGTGCAATTATCTCTATGGGACCTACCTCGCCCTCTGGGGTCTCCGGAAGATCGGGATCGACCCGGCGGATCCCTCCATGCGGCGCGGCGCGGAATGGCTGCGCTCCTGCCAGAACCCCGATGGAGGGTGGGGAGAAACGCTCGCCTCTTACGACGACCCCACGCTCAAGGGAAAGGGGCGAAGCACGCCATCACAGACGGCGTGGGGAGTCATGGGGCTGATCGCCGCGCGCGAGCAGGAATCGGAAGCCGTTCGACGGGGGATCGAGTTTCTCCTGGACCGGCAGTGTTCCGACGGATCCTGGATCGAAGAGGATTGGACCGGCACGGGGTTCCCGCGGGTCTTCTACCTTCGTTATCACCTGTACCCGATCTACTTCCCGCTGCTGGCGCTGGGAGTCTACTCGGGGAAAGGGGCCCGGCCGCACGACAGCGAAGCGCGGAGCGGGAAACGGCCACTGGAGAGAACCACCCTCGCGGGGAGCGCGTCAACATGAGGTTTCCGCTGCACATCACCCTGGACATGATCTCCCATCAAGCCCGCCAGGCCCTTCGAGGCAATCGCCGATACCCTTTCGTGCTGATGCTTGAGCCGCTGTACACCTGCAACCTCGCATGCCTGGGATGCACGCCCGAGCGCCACACGGGGAAGCTCTCGGACCGACTCCCGCTGCAGCGATGCCTGCAGGCGGTGGACGAATGCGAAGCTCCCGGCGTATCGATCTGCGGGGGGGAGCCGACCCTCTACCCCGAGCTGAAAGAGCTCGTCGGGGAGATCATCCGGCGGCGGCGCCACATCTACCTGTGCACCAATGCGCTGCTCCTGGACGAGAAGGTCTTCGGCGTCATCCC